>JADGGV010000423.1 GCA_019689775.1 Gemmatimonadota bacterium | reverse complement strand
GGCCCCGCCCGCCCCGGGGGGGGCGCCCCCCCGCCCCCGCCCGCCCGGGCGGCCCCCGCGCCCGCGGCCGGGCCGATGAGCCCGGTGCGCGCACGCGCATGGACCTCGTGGGCCCGCCGACAACCAGCGCGCGTTCCGGCCGGCACCTGGTCCTCCCGCGGTGCGCCGATGCGCCCGTCCGCTGTCAGACGAATGGGAAGTCCGCGCCAGGTGACGCGTCATTGTCGGCGCCTCGCCGTCGCACTTACGTGAGGGGGAAATGTCGCTCCCCACGGGGACGTGACGCTCCGGAGTGTTCGCGGAAGGAGGGGGACGATGCCATCGGACCAGAGCGCGAGCACCGGGTCCGTCCGGCTGGCGGTGGCCGGGGCGAAGTCGCGGGACGTCGGCAAGGGGGTCGCCCCCATCGGCCAGCGGGCGTTCGATGCGCTCGGCCTGGAGGAGGGCCAGGTGATCCAGATCGACGGGAAGCGAACCACGGCGGCGATCGCGCTGCGGCCCTATCCCGGCGACGAGCACCTGGACGCGATCCGCCTCGACGGGTTGGAGCGTGCGAACGCCGACGTCGGCCTGGGCGATCACGTCGACGTGCGGCGGGCCGCGGTCAAGCCTGCGCGGCGCGTGACGCTCGGGCCGGCCCAGAAGAACGTCCAGCTCCGCGGCTCCGGGGACGTGCTCCGGCGCACGCTGCTGCGCCGCCCGCTGGTGGCGGGCGACATCGTCTCGACTTCCGGCTACCAGCGCCGGCCGCAGACCGCCGCCGAGCGGGATCCGTTCTTCGACGAGTTCTTCCGCGGCTTCTTCGACCAGCCCACCTTCGCGCTGCAGGAGGTCCGGCTGCGGGTCGTCTCGACGACGCCCCGCGGGATCGTGCAGGTCGCCGAGAACACGGAGATCGAGCTGCTCCCCGAGTACACCGAGGCGGAGGAGGTCCGGCGCGCCGACGTCACGTACGACGACATCGGCGGCCTCGGGGACACCCTCCAGCAGATCCGCGAGATGGTCGAGCTGCCGCTCAAGCACCCCGAGCTGTTCCAGCGGCTCGGCATCGATCCGCCCAAGGGCGTGCTCCTCTACGGCCCGCCAGGCACCGGCAAGACGCTCATCGCCCGGGCCGTGGCGAACGAGGCCGACGCCCACTTTTACCACATCGCCGGCCCCGAGATCATGGGGAGCCACTACGGCGAGAGCGAGCAGCGGCTGCGGGAGGTCTTCGAGGCGGCGCGCGCCCAGGCGCCCTCCAT
Organism: Gemmatimonadota bacterium; assembly: GCA_019689775.1. Classification (GTDB taxonomy): domain Bacteria; phylum Gemmatimonadota; class Gemmatimonadetes; order Longimicrobiales; family RSA9; genus JADGGV01. Next base: position 2,685 of record JADGGV010000423.1, on the reverse strand, counting down.
CGTCTTCATCGACGAGCTGGACTCGATCGCGCCCAAGCGCGCGGAGGTCACCGGGGAGGTGGAGCGGCGTGTCGTCGCCCAGCTCCTCACGCTGATGGACGGGCTGGAGCCGCGCCAGAACGTGGTCGTGTTCGGCGCGACGAACCGCCCCGAGGCCCTCGACGAGGCGCTGCGCCGGCCGGGCCGCTTTGACCGCGAGATCACCGTCGGCGTACCGGACACCGAGGGGCGGCGCGAGATCCTCGGCATCCATACCCGCGGGATGCCGCTGGCCGAGGACGTCAACCTCGAGGAGCTGGCCCGCATCACCTACGGCTTCGTCGGCGCGGACCTCGCGGCGCTGGCGCGGGAGGCCGCCATCGAGGCGCTGCGCCGCAACCTCCCCCAGATCAACGTCGAGGAGGGCGAGATTCCGCCCGAGGTGCTGGAGCACCTGCGCGTCACGCAGGAGGACTTCACCGTCGCCATGAAGCGCGTCCAGCCTTCCGCGCTGCGGGAGATCATGATCCAGGTCCCCGACGTCGGCTGGGAGGACGTGGGTGGCGCAAAGGATGCCAAGGAGCTGCTGCGGGAAGGCGTCGAGCTCCCGCTCAAGCGGCCCGACGCGTTCCGCCGGCTCGGCATCCGCCCGGCCAAAGGTTTCCTCCTCTACGGCCCGCCAGGCACCGGCAAGACGCTGCTCGCGAAGGCCGTCGCCCGGGAGTCGGAGGCGAACTTCATCGCCTCGAAGTCGTCCGACCTGCTCTCGAAGTGGTACGGCGAGTCGGAGCAGCAGGTCTCGCGGTTGTTCGCGCGTGCCCGGCAGGTCGCGCCCACGGTCATCTTCCTCGACGAGATCGAGTCGCTCGCGCCCGAGCGCGGCGGCAGCCTCGGCGAGCCGGCCGTGACCGAGCGCGTCGTCAACACGCTCCTGGCCGAGATGGACGGCCTCGAGGAGCTGCAGGGCGTCGTCATCATCGGCGCGACGAACCGGCCCAGCCTCATCGACCCGGCGCTGCTCCGGCCCGGCCGCTTCGACGAGCTGGTCTACGTCCCCGTGCCCGACCGCGACGGCCGCCTGCAGATCCTCCAGATTCACACGAAGGACATGCCGCTGGCTCCGGACGTCGACCTCGAGGAGCTGGCGGACCGGACGCAGGGCTTCAGCGGTGCCGACCTCGAGGACCTCGTGCGGCGCGCCGGGATGCACGCACTCCGCGAGAACATGGACGCGACCGCGGTCGAGATGCGCTACTTCGAGAAGGCGCTGACGGAGGTGCGCGGCTCGGTCACCCCGGAGATGGAGCGCGAGTACGCGCAGCTCGCGGACCGGCTCAAGCGGGCCGCCGCCGAGCGGCCGGAGATCGGGTTCGAGCGGGGCGAACGATTCGCGGCCGATTAGACGCCCGGAAGCCGGTTGCGACAACCTGTCGGAGAGGCAGACATGAGCGGCGATCTGACAAGGAACTGGTGGGTCGTGGTGATACAAGGTGTGCTGGCGATCGTCTTCGGTCTGCTCGCCTTCTTCATGCCCGGAATCACGCTGGCGGCCCTGGTGCTGCTCTTCGGCGCCTATGCCTTCGTCGATGGCATCTTCTCCATTGTGGCGGCGGTGCGCGCCCAGGAGGGAAGCCCCTGGTGGGCCCTCGTCATCCGGGGGGTGGCCGGGATCGCGATCGGCATCCTGACGATCCTCTGGCCCGGCATCACGGCTCTCGCGCTGCTCTTCCTGATCGCCGCGTGGGCCATCATCACCGGCGTGCTCGAGATCGTGGCCGCGATCCGCTTGCGCAAGCTGATCACCGGCGAGTGGCTCCTCGCCCTCGCCGGCATCGCCGCCCTCGCGTTCGGGATCCTCCTGATCGCTGCGCCCGGGCCGGGCGCCCTCGCCGTCGTGTGGATCATCGGGGTCTTCGCCATCATCCTGGGCGCCCTCTTGATCGTGCTCGGCCTCCGGCTCCGGGCGCACAGGGCGGCCGTTGCCGTGCCGCCCATCGAGCATGCCGCCTGACGCCAAGCCGGAGCCACGACGGGGACCGCGGGCACCGCCCCACACCGGCGTGGAGTGGGAGGCGCGTGCGCAGAGCCGGGTTCCGCACACCGAGGTGCACCAGTTCGCGCGGCGCTACCTCGAGCCAGCGCAGGACATCCTCGTCGTCGCGCTCGCGGTCGCGCTCTTCGCCCTCATGGTGCGCATCCTCGCCGAGCTCGCGGGCGACGCCGTGGCGCCGGATACAACGGTCCGCGGAGTGCTCGGCCAGGTGCTGTTCATGCTCGTGCTGATCGAGCTCCTGCGCCTCCTCATCATCTACCTGCGCGACCACCATCTGTCCGTGGACGTGATGGTCGAGGTGACGATCGTCGGCGCGCTCCGGGAGGTGCTCCTGCTCGGCGTCGTCGAGATCGATCCCCTCCGGCTCCTCGCCATCACCGCCTTCCTCCTCGCCCTCGGCCTGCTCCTCCGCTTCGGCGACCTGCGCATCGGGCAGCGCACGCAGCGGATGGAGCGCCATCCCGCGCCCGCCCCGATCGACGCGCGCGCGCCGGCGGCCGACTGACCCGCCCGTACGAAACCGGGCGTCGCGCGGCCCCGATACCGTTGTGACGCGCGGATTCCTACGCGCCTCGAAAACGCAAGGACTTCAGCCGCGCCATCTGCCCGATCCCCACCGCCGGCCCCACCGCCAGCATCGCGAACGCCGCACC
>JADGGV010000018.1 GCA_019689775.1 Gemmatimonadota bacterium | reverse complement strand
CGCGGAGAGCGCGACCAAACCCTACCCCCCCGCCTCCTCCCCCCGACTCTCCGCGAGCTTCCGGTACAGCGTCTTCCGATCGAGCCCGAGGATCTCGGCCGCGCGCGACTTGTTGCCGCCCGTCTGCCGCAGCACCTCGGCGATGTAGGCCCGCTCGAGCTCGCGGAGCGACAGCCCGCGGCCGGTGGCGTCGGCCACGAGGGATGCGGACCAGCCGGCCTCGCGAATGCGCGGCGGGAGGTCCTCGGCGCGGATCTCGTCGGTGCGCGCGAGGGTGGCGGCGCGCTCGATGGCGTTGCGCAGCTCGCGGACGTTGCCGGGCCAGGGGTAGGCGGTGAGGAGGCCCATCGCCTCGGCGGAGATGCCGCGGGGAGCGTGGGGGGCTCCGCCCTCGACGGCGGCGCGGGCGAGGAAGTGCTCGGCGAGGAGGGGGATGTCGGCCGGCCGCTCGCGGAGCGGGGGGACGTGGATGTGGAGGACGTTGAGGCGCCAGAAGAGGTCGTCGCGGAAGCGGCCGTCCTGGGTCTCGGCCTCGAGGTCGCGGTTGGTGGCGGCGACGATGCGGGCGTCGACGGCGCGGGCCTTGGTGGAGCCGACGCGGCGGACCTCGCCCTGCTCGAGCGCGCGGAGGAGCTTGGGCTGGAGCGGGAGCGGCAGCTCGGCGACCTCGTCGAGGAAGAGGGTGCCGCCGTGGGCGGCCTCGAAGAGGCCGGGCTTCTCGCGGTCGGCGCCGGTGAAGGCGCCCCTCTCGTGGCCGAACAGCTCGGACTCGAGGAGGTTCTCGGGGAGCGCGGCGCAGTTGATGGCGACGAAGTCGCCTCGGCCGGAGGCGCGGTGGATCTCGCGGGCGATCAGCTCCTTGCCGGTGCCGCTCTCGCCGGTGATGAGGACGGGGTGCCGGGACTGGGCGGCGCGGGACAGGAGCTGGAAGATCTCCTGCATCGGTCGGCTCGCGGCCACGATCCCGGGGGGTGCGGCCGTACCGGCGCGGGAGAGGCGGGCGACCTCGCGGCGCAGGCGGGAGTCGGCGAGCGCGCGCTGGACGGCGAGGACGAGCTCGTCGGCGCCGAGCGGCTTGGTGAGGTAGTCGTAGGCGCCGGCCTTGACCAGCTCGATGGCGGAGTCGATCGAGCCGAACGCGGTGATGACGATGACGTTGAGCTCGGGGCGGCGCACGCGCAGCTCGCGGAGCAGCTCCTGGCCGCGCATGCCGGGCATGACGAGGTCGGTGACGACGACGTCGGCGGGCTCCTCGGCGTCGCCGTCGGAGAGCGCGCGCAGCGCGGCGTCGGCGGTGGCGAACGGCTGGACGTCGTAGCCGGCGTCCTCGAGGATCTCCGCGAGGAACTCGCGCAGCTCGCGGTCGTCCTCGACGATGACGACGCGTTCAGGCATGGGCGTACTCCGGCGCGGAGGCGGCGGGGAGGCGGACGCGGAAGACGGCGCCGGTGACGCGGCCGTCGGGGCCGAACGCGTTGTCGGCCTCGAGCGCGCCGCCGTGCTCCTCGACGATGCTGAGGGCGACGGCGAGGCCGAGCCCGGTCCCCTGACCGCCGGCCTTGGTGGTGAAGAACGGCTCGAAGACGCGCGGCAGTGCGTGGGGCGGGATCCCCGGTCCGGTGTCCTCGACCTCGGCGGTGACCCAGGCGGGGGCGCCGTCGGCGCCGGCCTCGCTGGTGAGGCGGATCGTGATGCGGCGCTCGCCGTCGCGCTCGGCCATGGCCTGGAGCGCGTTCAGCAGGAGGTTGAGGAAGACCTGGTGCAGGAGGTGGGCGTCGCCGCGGATCCAGGCGCGCTCCGGCCCGATGCGCGCGATCTGCACGCCGGCGCGCGCCAGCTCGCCCTCGAGCAGCTCGGTCACGCCCTCGAGGACGGAGCCGAGGTCGACCGGGCGGATGCGCGGCTCGCGTCGCCTCGAGAAGTCGAGGAGGTTGCGGATGATGGTCGTGATGCGGCCGATCTGCTCGACGATGATGCGGAGGTTGCGCTCGCGCACCTCGGGCGCGGCCTCGCGCTTGAGGAGCAGCTCGGCGCGCCCGGAGACGACGTTGAGCGGCGCGGCGATCTCGTGGGCGAGCGAGGCGGCGAGGTTGCCGACGGCGGCGAGCTTCTCGGTCTCGCGCAGTCGTCGCTCGAGGGCGATGCGCTCCTCGGCCTCGCGGACCAGCTCGGCGCGGGCGCCCTCCAGCCCCTCGGCCATGCGGTTGAACTCGCGGGCCAGCTCGCGCAGCTCGCCGCCGCCGCGCCCCTCGTCGATGCGGTAGCCGAGCTCGCCGCGGCCGAGCGCGCGCACGGCGCCGACGAGGCCGCGCAGCGGCGCGCCGATGAGGCGCCGCACGAGCACGAGGATGACGGCGGTGATCGCGGCCAGCAGCGTGACGGTGTTCAGGAGGAAGCGGTTGCGCGTGGCGGCGCGCTCGGCCTCGAGGAAGGAGAGCGGCTGCGCGACCTCGAACGCGCCGACGATCTTCCCCTTCGGGTTGCGGATTGGGCGGAGCACGGAGTAGACGTGCTGGCCGGCGAGGTGTCGCTCGAAGCCGATGGTTCGGCCGATGCGGAAGACCTCGCCCAGGTCGCGCGGCGGCGTGAGGCCGGTGGCGCGGAGCGGGTCGGAGACGAAGAGGATGTCGCCCTTCGGGCCGTAGACGAGGACGCCGTAGACCTTCGGCTGGAGCGAGACGCGGTCGATGATGTCCTGGACGTCGGCGAGCTTGCGGTCGCGGAACGCGTACTCGAGCGCGAGGCCGAGCGCGGTCGCGAGCGCCTCGGTCTCGCGCTGCGCCTCGATGGCCAGCGTCGCCTCGCGCTGCTTGATCGACCACGCCGTGTAGAGGCCCATGACCAGCGCCACGGTCGTGAGCAGCGGCAGCAGCAGGCGGGTCGAGAGGCGCATGGCTCAACCGCCTCCGGCGACGACGCTGGCGCCCGGCGGCTCGCGCCGCACGACCGGCGCGGCGCCGTCGCGGGACGCGAACTGAAGCTCGTGCAGGCGGGCGTAGATGCCGCCGCGGGCGAGCAGCTCGCGGTGCGTGCCCTGCTCGCGCAGCTCGCCGTGGTGCAGCACGAGGATGCGGTCGGCGTGCTGGATCGTGGAGAGGCGGTGCGCGATGGCGAGCGTGGTGCGCCCCTCCATGAGCGTCTCGAGCGCTCGCTCGATCTGGGCCTCGAGCGCGGAGTCGACGGAACTGGTCGCCTCGTCGAGGACGAGGACGAGCGGGTCGAACGCGAGCGCGCGGGCGAAGGAGAGGAGCTGGCGCTCGCCGACGGAGAGCGACGCGCCGCGCTCGCCGAGCGGCTCGTGGTAGCGCCGCGGCAGCCGCTCGATGAAGCGGTCGGCGCCGACGCGGCGTGCGGCCGCGCGCACCGCGGCGTCGGGGATGTCGCGGTCGCCGAGGCGGATGTTGTAGTCGATGTCGCGGCTGAAGAGGAAGACGTCCTGGAGCACGAGGCCGATGCGGCGGCGCACCTCCTCGACCGGCACGCGCGAGATCGGCACGCCGTCGAACAGGATCTCGCCCCGCTGCGGCTCGTAGAAGCGCATGAGGAGCGAGATGAGCGACGTCTTCCCGGCGCCCGTGTGGCCGACGACGGCGACCCGCTCGCCGGGGCGGATGGTGAAGGACAGATCCTTGAGGACCCAGTCCCAGTCGGCCGTGTCGATCTCGCGCCCGGTCTCGGGCCCGAGCGCGCCGGCCTTCTTCGGGCCCGGGCTCGAGATCGGGCTCGGCTTTTCGGGCTCGAGAGCGGGATCCGCGGCTGCGGCGCCGGGATCGAGATCGCCCGGGCGGCCGGAGGACGCCGGCGTCGCCTGCGGCGTCGGTGAACGCCGCTGGTAGGCGAACCACACGTTGCGGAACTCGATCTCGCCGCGGCTCGGCGTCGGCAGGTGCAGCGGCTCGGGGGGGATGTTACTGGCCTCGGGGGTGTCGAGGAGCTTGAAGATGCGCTCCGAGGCGGCCATCGCGCCCTGGAGCATGTTGTACTTCTCGGACAGGTCCTGGATCGGGCGGAAGAAGCGGCGCGCCCACTGGAGGAAGGCAAAGACGGTGCCGACGGTGAGGCCGCCGGCGAGCACCTCGCTGCCGCCGTAGGCGACGATGAGCGCGAACGCGACGGCGGTCAGCAGCTCGATGATCGGGAAGAAGAGGGCGTAGTAGGTGACGGAGCGCAGGTGCGCGGCGAGGTAGTCGTCGCCGATCTCGCGGAAGCGCTCGGAGGAGGCCATCTCGCGCCCGAAAAGCTGGACGACGGCGATGCCGGAGAGGTGCTCCTGGAGGAACGCGTTGATGCGGGCGAGGCGGGTGCGGATGTCGCGGTAGGCCTCGCGGAACTTGGTGCGGAAGACCATCGCCACCCAGAAGACGAGCGGCATGACGGCGAGCGTGACGAGCGCGAGGCGCCAGTCGACGAGCACCATGGCGGCGGTCAGGACGCCGAGCGTGAAGACGTCGCCGAAGATGGTGACGACGCCGGAGCTGAAGAGGTCGTTGAGCGCCTCGACGTCGTTGGTGACACGCGTCATGAGGCGGCCGACGGGGTTCCGGTCGAAGAACGGGAGCCCCATGCGCTGGAGGTGGCCGAAGATCTTCTGGCGCAGGTCGTACATGACCCGCTGGCCGAGCCAGGTGGTGAGGATGGTCTGGGCGTACTCGAGCGCGAAGCCGAGGACGAGCGCGCCGAGGTAGGCGCTGGCGAGGAGGCCGAGCCGGCGGACGTCGTGCGCGGGGACGGCGCGGTCGAGCGCGAGCTTGGTCAGCCAGGGGCCGGCGACCTCGAGGAGCGAGCTGGCGAGGAGGAGGAGGATGGCGAGCGCGACGCGCGGGCGGTACGGCCGCAGGTAGCGGAGCAGCCGCCGCATCAGGTGCGCGTCGTAGGCCTTGCCGAGCGCGTCCTCCTCGTGGTGGTCCTGAGCCGTCACCTACCGCCCCCGAACACTCCCTCGCAGTTGGCGCCGAAGCTCCCGACGATCCTCACGGAGCTGCTCGCGGAGGTCATCGCGCCACCTGCGGATCTCCTCGAAGGCGCTGCGCGGCCCGTCATAGCCGCGCTTCGCGATCGTGCGGTCGCCGGACTCGGCGAGGGCGCGCACCTTGATCTCGACGCCGCCCATGACGGCGGCGCCGGTGATGCGCAGGCGGGGCGCATCGGGCGGCGGGTCGGCCGCGCCGGCGGCGCTGTGCTCGAAGCCGCCGAGGATCGCGACGCCGTCGACGTCCACGACGAGGTCCGGCGGGACGATGATCTCGATGCCGCCCCAGAACGCGAAGCACTGGACCTCGGTCTCGCCCGGCGGGAGCAGGGCCTCGCGGAAGTCGATCTGCGCGCCGCCCATGATGGCGACGACGGTGCTCTTCTCGGCCGGGGTCCAGCGGCCGCGTCGCGTGGTCCCGCCGAGGATGGCGAGCAGCGCCTGGCGGCCGCGCCGGGCGAGGCCGGCGGCCGGTCGGGCGCGCGGCGCCTCGGCCGCGGCGGGCTCCGGCGCGTCGGCGGCCGGCAGGTCGCTCGTCAGCGCGGCCAGTTCGGTGGCGGTGCCGACGCGGTGCGCGAGGTCGAGCCGCCGCTCGAACTCGACGAGGTCGAGGTTGTCGGCGGCGAACTGGCGGCAGAGCTCGTCGATCGTCCGTTGACGGAGCGACTGGAGCGCGGGCGCGGTTTCGGGTCTGGGCGTCAGGTGGTCCGGCATCGTTGCTCTCCCGGCGGGGACGGCTGCAAGCTGCCAGCGCATGCGCGTCCAGGCAAGACGGCGGCCGGCGCGCGAGCGTCCCGCCGTTGACTCGTGTACCAGCGGCGAGATATTTTGTGCCCCTCTCCTCGCCGTACCCCCGTTGGTTTTCCCATGGCCGAGATCCGGGACTACTTCAACCGCATCCAGGGTCGCCTGATCCTGGCGTTCGGCATCATACTGGCGGGCACGGTCGTCATCTGGTGGCTCGGCCTCGTGGCGCTGCGGCAGGTCTCGGCATCGGCGACGCGGCGGGTGGCGGAGCTGGAGGCGGACCTGGAGACGACCGCTCGCCTGGAGGCGACGTCGCTGCGCCAGCTTCGCAGCGCGCAGGCCTACCTGTTCACCGGGGACACGGCGGCGCTGGCCCAGTACCGGCGCCTCTCGGCGGAGGCGGCCGGGCTGCGCGCCCGGGCGGCGCGGCGGCCGGAGCTGCCGGCGGCGGAGCGGGACGCGCTCGAGCGGTTGGCCGGGCAGGAGGCGCGGCTCGACTCGCTCGTCGCCGACGCGCCGGCGGGCGCCGGGGCGGCCGCGCGGGCGCCGGCGGGCCGGCTCTCCGCGCTCGAGGACGTGGCGCGCGAGATCGAGGCGCTCGCGCGCGCCGTCAGCGGGGCCGAGAACGGCGCGATCGGGCGCGCGGCCCGGCGCATCGAGGGAGACTCGAGCTGGCGCGAGGTCGCGCTCTTCGTCATGCTCCCGATCACGGTGCTGCTGGGCGTCTACCTGGTGCTGCGGACGATCGCGGCGATCCACCGTCCGCTCGACCGGCTGGTGGCGGCGGCGCGGGAGTTCGGCCAGGGCGACCTGCGCGTGCGCGTCAGCGGCGTGATGCCGGCGGAACTGCGCGTGCTGGCCGGCGCGTTCGGCGACATGGCGGAACGGCTGCGCACGATCGTGGGCGAGACCGTCGCCACGGCCGAGCAGATCCGGGCGTCGGCGTCGGATCTGTCGAGCGTGTCGGAGGAGGTGGCCGCGTCGAGCGGCGAGGTCGCCACGGCGATGGTCGAGATCACGACCGGCGCCGAGCGTCAGGTGGCGGGGCTGCGCACCGTCGACAAGGCGTTGGCCGAGATCCGGGCGCACGCGGCGGACGTCTCCGCGGCCGCGGAGGATCTGCGCGGCCTCGGCCGGCAGATCGGCGTGCTCTCGGAGGAGCGCCGCCGGGACATCGGCGAGGCGCTGCGACTGCTGCTCGAGGTGCGCGGCGTCGTGGCGTCGGCCGGCGCGGAGGCGGAGGAGCTCGAGCAGGCCTCGAGTCGCATCACCGACTTTGTCGAGACGATCCAGGGGATCGCGCGGCAGACGAACCTCCTCGCGCTCAACGCCGCGATCGAGGCGGCCCGCGCCGGCGAGCACGGCCGCGGCTTCGCCGTCGTCGCCGAGGAGGTCCGCAAGCTCGCCGACGGCAGCGCCCGCGCGGCCGAGGAGGTCGCCGTCGCCGTGGGCACGATCCGCAAGGAGCTGCGCGACGTCGTCGTCACGATCGCGGAGGGGACCGCGAAGGTCGCGGGCGTCGAGGACGTGTCGCGCCGCGCCGAGGCCGCGTTCGAGGACATCATCGGCGCGGTCGCGCAGGTGCAGGCGGCCGCCGCCCGCGTCGCCGCTGCGGCCGACGCGAACGAGGGCGCCATCCGCACGGTCGAGGAGACGGTCCGCGGCGTCGGCAGCACGGCCGAATCCCACGCCGCCAGCGCGGAGCAGGTCAGCGCCGCGGCCGAGGAGCAGTCCGCGGCGACGCAGCACATGAGCGCGGCGAGCCTGGAGCTGCTCCAGTCGGCGGAGCGGATGAAGGAGCTGGTGCGGGGGTTCCGGGTCTAGGTGCCCCGCCCGCTTGCTCTTGCTCCTGCTCGCCCGCCAGCTCCTGCCGCTCGACCCGCGGCCCTCCCGGCTCGAAACCCGGGGCGGTTCGAGCCGTAAGCTCCGAGGGGGGCAAGAGCAAGAGGGCGAGCAAGAGCAAGAGGCGGACGCGGTCGGGAAAGGCGGAGCGGCGTGGGAATTCTCTCCTGGATCCTCTTCGGCCTCATCGCGGGGGCGATCGCGAAGTTCATCGTGCCGGGGAAGGATCCCGGCGGTTGCCTCGTGACGATCCTGATCGGCATCGCCGGGGCGATGATCGGCGGGTTCCTCGGGACGCACGTCTTCCACTTCGGGCGGGTGGAGCGGTTCGACCTGCGCTCGCTGGGGATCGCGATCCTCGGGGCGGTGCTCCTCCTGCTGGTCTTCCGGCTGCTGTTCCGCCCGCGGTCGCCGGAATGACGCCCGGTCCCGGGTGCCGGCGGCCGCGGGCGCCGCACGCTCGGGATCGATCGCGCCTGAACCGGCCCGCCTACCGCTTCAGCCTCCCCTCCAGCCTGGCCAGCACCGCGTCCGCCGGGATGCCGAGCGCCCGGCAGGCGACGAGCGCGTGGTAGACCAGATCGGCGGCCTCCTCCGCTGCCCGCTCCCGGTCTTCGTCGGCGCACGCGACGGCCAGCTCCGTCGCCTCCTCGCCGAGCTTCTTGAGGCGCAGGTTGCGGTCGCCGAGGAGGCGGGCGGTGTGGCTGCCGGGCGGCGCGTCGGCGGCGGCGCGCGCCTCGAGCACGCGGTCGAGCGCGGCGAGCGTCGGCGCGCCGTCGAAGCACGTGCGTGCGCCGGTGTGGCAGGCGGGGCCGGCGGGCTCGACGAGCGCGAGGACGGCGTCGGCGTCGCAGTCGAGGTGCAGCTCGACCAGGCGCTGCACGTTGCCGCTCGTGGCGCCCTTGTGCCAGAGCGTGTTCCGGCTGCGGGAGAAGTACCAGGCCTCGCCCGTCTCGAGCGCGCGCTCGAGCGCCTCGCGGTTCGCCCACGCCAGCATCAGCACGGCGCCCGTGTGCACGTCCTGGGCGACGACGGGGACGAGCCCGCCCGTGCGGGTGAAGTCCACGCGGTCCAGGTCTGCGGCGGTGCGGAGCCTCACAGCCCGGCTCCGAGCACGCCGCGGATGTCGCGGGCCAGCGCGGCGTTCGTGGAGATGCCGCTCCCGCCGAGGTGCGTCGCCACGCCGGCCCAGTCGGTGAAGACGCCGCCGGCCTCCTCGAGGATCGGCTTGAGCGGCGCGGCGTCCCAGGGCGCGAGGACGGGGTCGATCATGGCCTCGGCGCGGCCGGTGGCGACGAGGGCGTGGCCGTAGCAGTCGCCCCAGGTGCGGGCGGTGTCGGCGAGGGCGACGAGGCGGGGCCAGCCGGCGGCCTGGATGGCGTCCTCCGGCGGCCGCGCATCCGTGGTGAGGACGAGCGCGCGGTCGAGGCGGCTGACGGGCGAGACGAGCGCGCGCCGGCCGTTCCACCAGCACCCTTCGCCGCGGGCGGCGGCGACGGTCTCGTTCAGGGCGGGGAAGTGGAGCACGCCGAGCACGGCGTCGCCTTCTTCCTCGAGCGCGACCATGACGCCGTAGAGCGGGACGCCGCGCACGAACGCGCGGGTGCCGTCGATCGGGTCGAGGATCCAGCGGCGGCGCGCGCCGGGGCGCAGCTCGCCGAACTCCTCGCCGAGGATGCCGTCGCGGGGGTGGCGCGCCTCGATCAGCTCGCGGGCGAGCCGCTCGGCCTCGCGGTCGGCGATGGTGACGGGCGAGTGGTCGGGCTTCGTCTCGGTGGCGACGCCGGTCTGGAAGTGCGCCAGCGTGACCCGGCCGGCGCGCCAGGCCACGTCGACGGCGAACTCGAGGAGCGAGGCGAGCGAGTCGCTCATGCGGGGATCTCGGGGAGATCGAGGCGCACGGGGATGCCGGCCGCGGCGAGCACGCGCTTCACCTCCCGGACGGTGGTGGTGCCGTCGTGGAACATCCCGGCGGCGAGGGCGGCGTCGGCGCCCGCCAGGAGGAACGCATCCACGAGGTGCTGCGCGCGGCCGGCGCCGCCGCTGGCGATCACCGGCACCTTGACCGCCTCGACGATGCGGCCGGTCAGCTCGAGGTCGTAGCCGTCGCGGCGGCCGTCTTGGTCGATGCTGGTGATCAGGATCTCGCCGGCGCCGAGCGTGGCGCACTGCTCCGCCCAGGCGATGGCGTCCAGCTCGGTTGCGGTCGCGCCGCCGTGCGTGAAGACGCGGAACCAGGGGAGCGAGGGGGTGCGCCCGTCGTCCGGGGCGGCGGCCTGCTGGGCGCTCGCGTCGGCGCGCATGGCGACCTCCACCTGCCGGCGCTCGAGGCGCGCGTCGATGCTCGCGACGATGGCCTGCGCACCGAAGCGCTGCGACGCCTGCGTGAGCAGCTCCGGGTGCTTCACGGCCGCCGTGTTGATGCTGACCTTGTCGGCGCCGGAGCGGAGCGCGGCCTCGATGTCCTCGATGCCGCCGATGCCGCCGCCGACGGTGAGCGGGATGAAGAGGCGCTCGGCCGTGCGGCGCACCACGTCGAGGAGGGTGCCGCGCCCCTCGGCCGAGGCGGAGATGTCGAGGAACACGATCTCGTCGGCGCCCTCGTCCTGGTAGCGCTCGGCGAGCTCGACGGGGTCGCCGACGTCGCGCAAGCCCTGGAAGCTGACGCCCTTCACGACGCGACCGTCCCGCACGTCGAGGCAGACGATCACACGCTTTTGGAGCATGCCTAGTCCTCCTCCCGCTCGATGCGAACCGAGCCCTTGGTGCTGAAGACGACGTCGCCGGGGGCGAGCGCCTCGCGGAGCGCAAGACCGAGCGCCTTGAACGCGGCCTCGACGACGTGGTGCCGGTCGCGGCCGCGAACGACGCGCACGTGCAGGGTCAGTGCCGCGTTGTCCGCGAGCGAGCGGAAGAAGTGGTCGTAGAGCCGGCTCGGCAGCGGGCCCTGGTAGAACGGGCGGCCGCCGGCGTCGAGCGCGACCTGCACGAACGCATCGTCCATGACGATGGTCGCATCGCCGTAGCGGCGGCAGGCCGGCGGCACCGCCTCGCGCAGCGCGAGCCCGAGCGTGATGGCCACGTCCTCGATCAGGTGGTGCCGCAGGTCGCCCGACGCCTGCACCGCGAGGTCGAGGCCGCCGTAGCGCGCGAGCGTCTGGAGCATGTGATCCAGGAACGGCTCCGTGGTGGCGACGTTGGCGTGGCCGGCGCCCGCGGCGACGGACACCCGCACGCTGGTCTCGCGCGTCTCGCGCACGATGCCGCTCATTCGCCGAACTCCCTGGCCGCGGCGGCCGCATCCACCGCGCCGGTGTAGAGGGACATTCCGAGGACCGCGCCGGCGACGCCGCGCGCCGCCAGTGCGCGCAGGTCGTCGAGCGAGGCGATGCCGCCGGCGGCCTGGAGCGGGTGGTGCGTCGCGGCGGCGAGCGCGCCGAAGCGGTCGGCGTCGACGCCGGCGAGGCGCCCTTCGCGCGCCACGTCCGTGACCAGTATAGCGGCCAGCGGGAGCGGGGCCAGGCTGTCGAGGAACTCGGAGGCGCCGAGGCCGGCGCCGGCGGTCCAGCCGTGGACGACGACCTCGTCGCCGCGGACGTCGGCGGCGACGACGACGCGCCCGGGGTAGCGCGCGGCGAGCGCCCAGAGCCAGGCGCGGTCGGTCACCGCGCGGGTGCCGACGATGACGCGGGCGGCGCCGGCGTCGAGGAGCGCGGCGGCGGTGGCGTCGTCGCGGATCCCGCCGCCGACCTGGGCCGGGAGGCCGGACTCCCTGAGGAGCCGCTCGACGGCGGCGCGGTTCGAGCCGTGGCCGAGCGCGGCGTCGAGGTCGACGATGTGGAGCGCGCGGAAGCCGGCATCGCGCCAGCGCGCGGCGACCTCGAGCGGGTCCGGCAGGCTGACGCGCTCCGCCTCCGGCCGGCCGCCGACGAGCTGGACGACGCGCCCGCCGCGCAGGTCGATCGCGGGGTAGGCGATCACCGGCGCACCTGCGCGAGGAATGCGCGGATCACGTCGAGCCCGGCCAGGCCGCTCTTCTCCGGGTGAAACTGCACGCCCCAGGTGCGCGCGCGGCGCACGGCGGCGGGGAAGCTGACGCCGTCGTAGTCGGAGGTGGCGACGACGTCGCCCGGCTCCTCCGGCACGGCGATGTAGCTGTTCGCGTAGTAGGCGCTGAGCAGCGGGCGGTGCGCGAAGAGCGGGTCGGGCCGCGCGCTGACCCAGTTCCAGCCCATGTGCGGCACGCGGCGCGTGCGCAGGCGTCGCACCTGCCCGGGGAAGATCCCCAGCCCCTCGCCCGGGCTCTCCTCGCTCCCCTCGAACAGGAGCTGCATCCCGAGGCAGATGCCGAGCGCGGGGAAGCCGGCGCGCAGCGCGTCGCGGAGCTCCGAGGCCGCGGCGGCGAGCCGGGTCGCGGCCGGGCCGAACGCGCCGACGCCGGGGAGCACGAGCGCGTCGGCCGCCAGCGCCAGGCGCGGGTTCGTCTCGACGCGCACGCGGGCGCCGCCCAGCTCAAGCGCCTTCACGAGCGAGTGCAGGTTGCCAACGCCGTAGTCGACGAGTCCGACGATCATGCCCGCTCCTCTCGCGCCTCACTGGCCAGTGCCCCTCGAAGCGCATCCAGGAATCGTTCCATCAGGGGCCAGGGGCCGATGCTGACGCGGATGCAGTCGCCGGCCTGGGGGAGGCCGGGGAACGCGCGCACGGCGACGTCGCGCTCGCGCAGCGCGGCGGCGAGGCGGGCGGCGGCGCCGCGCTCGCCGGCACCGGCGCGCACGAGCAGGAAGTTGGCCGCGGACGGCCAGACGCGCAGGCCCAGCCCCTCCAGCTCCGCCACCAGCGCCTCGCGGTTGCGCACGACCTCGGCGACATTCGCCGCCGCCCACGCCCGGTCCTCGGCCAGCGCCGCGAGCGCCGCCGCCTCCGCCGCCGCGCTGATCTTGTACGGCCCGCGCGATTTCTCGATCTCGCGGACGAGCGCCGGCGCGCCGATCGCGTAGCCGATGCGCAGCCCCGCCAGCCCGTACGCCTTCGACAGCGTGCGCAGCACGACCGCGCGGCCGGACTCGACGGCGTCGCGGACGAACGTGTCGGCGCCGTAGTCGGCGTACGCCTCGTCCACGAGGACGACGCCGGCCGCCGCATCGACGACCTCGAGGACGTCCGCGTGGCGGAGCGGCGTCCCCGTGGGGTTGTTCGGCGTGCACAGGTAGGTCACGCGGGCGCGCGCCGCGAGCACGGCGTCGACGTCGAGCGCGAAGCCGGGCGCCATGGGCACGCCGACCGGGCGCGCGCCGTTCATCCGCGCGAACAGCGGGACCATGCTGAACGTCGGCTCCGGGTAGGCGACGACGTCGCCCGGCTCGCAGAATGCCCGCAGCGCGCTGTCGATGACGTCGTCCGAGCCGCAGCCGGTGGCGACGTTCTCGGGCGCGACGCCGTGCAGCTCGGCGAGCGCCTCCTTGAGCCGCTCGGCGAAGACCGCCGGGTAGCGCGTGACCTGCGTCTCGCTCATGGCGCGCAGCGCGCGCAGCGCGGCGGGCGGCGCGCCGAAGAGCGACGTGTTGTCGCTCAGGTCGAGCCCGATCGGGCGCCGCGCCGGGTCGTACAGCTCGATGTCGCGGTACGCGGCGCGGAACGGCAGAGCGGGGGAGGCGGGGGGCGCGAGACCGGGCGACGTGGCCGGGCGTTCGCCGGCCGCCGGTTCCGCGGCCACCACGGAACTCACCCGCGCCCCGGCTCGTCCGCTTTCCCGCTCTGCCGCACGCCCACTCCCCTCCGCGGCCGCCCGGAGGCGCGCGGCGGCCGCGTGCGCGGGCAGCCCCTCGGCCTCGGCGAGCGTCGCGGTGGGGCCGGCGAGGCGGGCGGCCGCCTCGGGCGAGACCTCCTGGTACGTGTACCAGCGCAGGAAGTCGAGCGTCGAGAGGCCGGCGTACGAGCGCGCGAGGCCGGCGGTCGGGAGCACGTGGTTCGCGCCCGTGATGTAGTCGCCGAACGCGACGGAGCTGGCGGCGCCGAGGAAGACGGTGCCGGCGGCGCGCACGCCGTCGAGCGCCGCGCGTGCATCGCGCACGAGCAGGAGCAGGTGCTCGGGCGCGTAGCGCGCGCTGAAGGCGAGCGCCTCTTCGAGCGAGTCGGCGAGCAGCAGCCCGCCGCGCGCGGCGAGCGCCGCCTCGACGATCTCGCGGCGCGGCGCGGCGGGGACGCGACGCGCGAGCGCGGCCCGCGTCGCCTCGAGGATGCGGGGGACGGTGCAGACGAGCACGGCGGCGGCGTCGGGGTCGTGCTCGGCCTGGCAGATCAGCTCCGCGGCGATGATCTCCGGGTCGGCCGCGCCGTCGGCGATCACGAGCACCTCGGACGGGCCGGCCGGCGAGTCGATCGCGATCGCGCCGTTGAGCTGCCGCTTCGCCTCCGTGACGTACGCGTTCCCCGGGCCGACGACCTTGTCGCAGCGCGGGACGGTCTCGGTGCCGAAGGCGACGGCGGCGATCGCGCCCGCGCCGCCGATCGCGAACACGCGGTCGGCGCCCGCCAGCGCGCACGCGGCGAGGACGGCGGCCGGCGGGCGGCCGTCGGGCCCGGCGGGCGAGCACACGACCACCTCGCGCACGCCCGCCACCCGCGCCGGCACCACGCCCATGAGCACGCTGCTCGGGTACGCCGCCCGGCCGCCGGGCGCGTAGACGGCCACCCGCTCGAGCGGCTCGGCGCGCCGGCCGAGGCGCACGCCGGGCGAGACCTCGACCTCGAGCGGCGGCGGGAGCTGCGCCCGGTGGAACGCGGCGATGTTGCGCGCGGCTTCCTCGAGCCCGGCGCGCACGGCGGGCTCGAGCGCGGCCAGCGCCGCGTCCCAGGCCTCGCGCGGCACCTCGAGCGACGCGAGCGCGGCGCGGTCGAAGCGGAGCGCCTGCTCGCGCAGCGCGGCGTCGCCGCGGCGGCGGACGTCCTCGACCAGCGCGCGGACGGCGATCTCGACATCGGCGTCGCCGGCGCGGCCGCGGTTCAGCAGGAGCGCCTCCTGCTCCGGGGTCAGCTCCGCCAGCCGCCCGGTCACGGCCAGAGCGGGGGAGTTCATGGCATCAGCCTCTCGATCTTCGTCACCAGGATCCCGGTCGCGCCGATCGCCTTCAGCTCGGCGATGACGCGGTACAGCTCGCGCCGGTCGACGACGGCGTGCGCGGCGACCCAGTCGCCGTGATCGAGCACGTCCACGATGGTGGGGCCGGAGATCCCCGGCAGGATCTCCTTGACCGTCGCCAGCGCGTCCTTGCGCACGTTCGCCATCAGGTAGCGCTTCCCCTCGGCGCGGACGACCGACTCGAGCGCGACGGTCAGCTCCCGGACCTTGCGCCCGGCGAGCGGGTCGTCGAGGATCGCCGGCCGCGAGACGAGGAGCGCCGAGGACTCGAGCACCGTCGCCACCTCGCGCAGCCCGTTCGTCTTCAGCGTCGAGCCGGTCGAGACGAGGTCCACGATGATGTCGGCGACGCCCAGGTGCGGCGCGACCTCGGCGGCGCCCGAGACCGGGACGATCACGACGTCGCAGCCCGCCGCCTCGAAGTAGCGGCGCGCCAGGCGCGGGAACGCCGTGGCGACGCGGGTGCCGGCCGGGATCGCGGCGACCGCGTCGATCCCGTCGTCCTCGCGCGCCGCGACGGCGAGCCGGCAGCGGCCGAAGCCGAGGTCGAGGAGGACGCGCAGCTCCCGGCCGCACTCCTCGACCAGGTCGCGTCCCGTGATCCCAACGTCCGCCGCGCCGTCGGCGACGAACTCCGGGATGTCGTCGGCGCGCACGAACAGCGCCTCGAACTCGCCGCCGAGCGACGCCTGAAGCGAGCGCTCGTGCGCCATGTCGAACTCCAGCCCCGCGCGCTCCAGGATCTCGCGCGCGCCTTCCGCGAGCCGCCCCTTGTTCGGCAACGCGATGCGGATCATCGCCCCGTCCATCGTCCCGGTGAATGCAAAAAAACCGCGGCCCGTCCCGGAGACGGACCGCGGAGCTCGATTGCGCTGGGCTCGCTGCGCCTACACCGGCCGGCACACGCGCCCGCTCCGCGACCCGTCGGGGCCGTGGTGATGCGCGTGGTGCAGATGGCGGGTCATGCGGCCGAGCGTCGTCATGGCGCGAAAGCTAGCCGGCCGAGGGCGGCGGGTCAACCGGCGGCGGTCCGCGGTCGGATGCGCGGGCCGTGGCACGGCGCCGCGGCGGCGACGACGGCGCCCGCCGACGAACATGAGACTACCGGCCCGCGCCCCCGAGCGATTACCTTGCCCGGAGCGCCACATCGGCGGCCGCCCCCGCCCGCGGCCGCATCGCGGCGCGACCCCCGATCCCGCGGAGGCGGGTCACGATATGCCGCGGATCACGCAGCGCTTCCGGCGGCTCGCCGCGCTGCCGCCCTCCGAGCGCAGACTCCTGCTCACGAGCGCCGGGCTGGTTGCGGGGATCCGCGTGGCCCTGGCGACGATCCCCACCCGGACGCTCCTCCGCGGCGTGGAGCGGATCGTGCGCCGGTATGCGCCCCGCGGCCGACGCCGCCTCGCTGCCGATCGGATCGGCCGGGGCGTCGAGCGCGTCGGCCGCCACATCCCCGCCGCGACGTGTCTGACGCAGGCGCTCGCCGGGCGCGTGCTGCTCGCCCTCCACGGCTACCCCTCCGAGCTGCGGGTCGGCGTTGCCCGGGATCCGGGCGGCGCCGTCCGCGCGCACGCCTGGGTGGAGTGCGAGGGACGGGCCGTCATCGGCGAGCCGGCCGCGGGAGCCTTTCGGCCGTTCCCGGATCTGCGCGGCGTGCTCTGACCGCCGCCGGAGCCGGACCCCCCGCCCGCGGACGTGACGCGTTGGCCGCCACGCCCGGGGGCTCCGCGATCGACCCCGCTCGAGTGAGGTTGCACGATGGGCTGGCAGCCAGACGGGACCGCGCCGGCGCCGCCGCCGCCACGCACGGGCACCCCGCGCGCCGCGGAGATGGAGCTGCTCGTCGCCTGCGCGCATCCGCGCCTGGATGGGGCGCGGCGGGCACGGATCGCGGCGCTCCTCGAGCGGCGCCTCGACTGGGACCGGGCGATCCGGCTCGCGCGCCGCCACGGCCTGCTCCCCCTCCTCTACCAGAACCTCGACCGGGCCGGCCGCCAGCAGGTCCCCGCGGAGTCCCTCGCGACGCTGCGCGCATTCTTCGTCGAGAACGCCGTGCGCAGCCTCGAGCTCGCGGGGGAGCTGATCACGCTGCTCCGCCTCTTCGCCGAGGCCGGCGTCACGGCCGTGCCGTACAAGGGGCAGGCGATGGCCGCGCGGCTGTACGGCGGCCCGGGGCTGCGGCAGGCCGGCGACCTCGACATCCTCGTCGCCCCGGAGGCGTACGACGCGGCCCGTCGGGTGCTCCTGGCGCGGGGGTACGAGCCGCGCCACGCGCTCTCGGCCGCGAAGCAGGCGATCATGCGGGACCGGTGGCACTGTGAGCCGTTCGAGCATCCGGCCGGCTTCGCCGTCGAGCTGCACTGGGCGTTCACGAGCTGGCGCCTCCTCGCCCCGCTCGACCTGCACACCGTCGCGCCGCGGCTCGAGCACGCCCGGCTGGGGGGCGCATCCCTGCCGATGCTCGGGGACGAGGACCTGCTGCTGGTCCTTTGCATCCACGGCGCCCGGCACCTCTGGAGCCGGCTCGAGTGGGTCGTCAACGTGGCCGTCGTCGGCGAGCGGCTCGACGCCGCCGCGTGGGAGCGGATCCTCGGCCGCGCCACGCCGCTCGGCTGCCAGCGGGCGGTGCTCCTCGGCGCCGTCGTCGCCCACCGCATCCTCGACATGCCGCTCCCCGCGGCGGTCCTGGCGCGGGCGGCGGCCGACCGCGCGCTCGCGCGGCTCCAGGACGTGACCTGGCGCGTCCTCCTCGACGACGCCGACGAGCCGGGGCGCACCGGCGCGGCGTGGGCATGGCAGCGCGAGCGCTTCCTGATGCACCTGCACGAGCGACGCCGCGACGGACTCCGCTTCCTCTGGAGCCGCGCCACGACGCCCAAGGACCCCGAGCAATGGGTCACGCTCGGCGTCTGGCGCGGACACATCCGGCTGCACCGCCTGATCGAGCCGATCCGCATCGGGCCGAAGCTGGTCGGGGCGCTGCTGCGACGGACGGGGCGCTGACGGGCGCTCGGATCACGGACCCCCGCGTGCCGGAGCGGCTACGCGCGCGGAGCAGCGCCGCCGGCTTGCCGCCGCCCGGCTCGTCGCCTACTCTCCGCCGCTGGTCCATCGATCCCATCCCCACACACCCGGAGCGCACATGGCTGGCGTCACGTTCTACCGCTGGGAGGACATGCCCCGCGAGACGGTCACCGATCTGCTGGACCGGCGGCTCATCACGGGCGACCGGCTGATGCTCGCCCACGTCTACCTGAAGAAGGGGTGTGTCGTCCCGCGGCACGCGCACGAGAACGAGCAGATCACCTACATCCTGGAGGGCGCGCTCCGCTTCTGGATCGGAGAGGACGAGGCGGAGGAGATCGTCGTCCGACCGGGCGAGGTGCTGCACATCCCGTCCAACGTGCCGCACAAGGCCGAGGCGCTCGAGGACACGCTGGACGTCGACATCTTCTCGCCGCCCCGCCAGGACTGGCTGGACCGGACCGACGACTACTTCCACCGGACGTAGCCATGGACCTGGGACTGCGGGGGAAAGTCGCGCTGGTCGCCGCGTCGAGCCGGGGGCTCGGCCGCGCCGTCGCCGAGGAGCTGGCCGCCGAGGGCGCCCGCCTCTGCCTGTGCGCGCGCGGCGAGGCGGCGCTGGAGGAGACGCGGGCGGCGCTCGCGGCCAGGGGCGCGAACGTCGTCGCCGTCGCGGCGGACGTGTCCACGACGGAGGGGATCGAGGCCGTCGTCCGGGCCGCGCTCGACGCCTACGACCGCGTCGACATCCTCGTGAACAACGCGGGCGGCCCGCCCGCCGGGCCGTTCGAGGCCCACGACGCGGCTGCCTGGGAGGCCGCGTTCCGCCTCACGCTGCGCAGCGCCGTCGAGCTGACGCGGGCGGTGCTGCCGGGGATGAAGCTGCGGCGCTGGGGGCGCATCCTGAACATCACGTCGATCGCCGCGAAGCAGCCGGTCGCGAACCTGATCCTGTCGAACAGCCTGCGCGCGGCCGTGACGGGCTTCGCGCGCACGCTCGCCGACGAGGTCGCGCCGTACGGCATCACCGTCAACAACGTGCTCCCCGGCTACACGGCGACGGAGCGCGTCGTGCAGCTCGCCGAGCGGGCCTCGCGCGAGCGCGGGATCACGCCCGCCGAGGCGATGCGCGCCTGGGTCGACGAGATCCCGATGGACCGCCTCGGCGAGCCCCGCGAGTTCGCCGCGATGGTCGCGTTCCTGGCGTCCGAGCGCGCGGGCTACGTGACCGGGCAGTCGGTGGCGGTCGACGGGGGGTGGATCAAGTCGCTGCTCTAGGTCTCTCCCACGCGCGCCCGCCCCTCTTGCTCCTGCTCTTGCTCTTGCTCTTGCTCCTCCTCGCTCCACGCTCCGTGCTCTGGAGGATCGAGCCGGGAGGTTCGAGAAGAAGGAGCAAGAGCAGGAGCAAGAGCAAGAGGAGTTGCCGGCGGGTGAACCGTCCCATCCCCGCCGCGTTCACACGAAGTCCACCCGCTCCGTTCCGCTCCCGCTCCCGGCCGTTCGGAAGGGGGAGTGGGGCGGGACAGGCCAACCGATCTGCCAGCCCGGACATCACACCAGCTCACCCGCCAGGAACCGCGCCGCCTCCTCCTCCGCCCAGAACTTCGGCCGGAACGGAGTTCCACCGATGAAGCCGACGTGTCCGCCCTCGTCCGTGATCACGGCGTGGAGGCAGGGATTGGCACGGATCGCGGCCCAGGGGATCGCCTCCTCGGGGAGGAACGGGTCGTCGCGCGAGTGGAGGAGGAGGGTGGGGACGCGGATCCGCTCGAGGAAGCGGGCGGAGCTGGAGCGCGCGTAGTAGTCGTCGGCGTCGGCGAAGCCGTGGAGCGGGGCGGTGGCGGCGTCGTCGAACTCGCGGAACGTGCGGGCGCCGCGGACGCGGTCGAGGTCGACCTGGCCGTCGAGGAGCGGTCGCTTCGCCTCGGCCTTCTCGCGCAACGTCTTCAGGAAGGTCGACGTGTAGAAGCGCCCCATCCGGCTGCGGTCGAGGTGGCGGGCGCCGGCGGCGAGGTCGAAGGGGATGGAGACGGCCGCCGCCGCCGAGACCCGCGCCGCCTCGCCCGCCTCGCCCAGGTACTTGAGGAGCGCGTTGCCGCCGAGCGAGAAGCCGATGGCGCCGAGACGGCGGCCTGGGTAGCGCTCGGCGAGAGTCTCCAGCACGAAGCGGATGTCGCCCGTGTCGCCGGAGTGGTAGAAGCGCGCCGTGCGGTTCACCTCGCCGCTGCACGAGCGGAAGTTGAGGCCGACGGCGCCGACGCCGCGGGCGGCGAGCGCGCGGTAGGTGTTGATCGCGTAGCCGCGGCGGGCCGAGCCCTCGAGGCCGTGCAGGAGGAGGACGAGCGGCGCGCCGTCCGCGGCGGGCTCGGGCGCGAAGTCGAGGTCGACGAAGTCGCCGTCCGGGGTCTCCCACCGCTCGCGGCGCAGCGCCCGCCAGCCCTCGCGGCGGAGCAGCCGGCCGAAGATCGTCTGGGCGTGCGCGTGGCGGAGCCCGCGAGCGGCACGGAACGGCGTGGGCTGATAGCTCATGGGATCGGGCCGGGTGCGTCGGGGATCGGGTGCGAGGGTTACCCCGAACGGCGGGGGTGGTTCGCCGCGGTCGCCGGGACCGCCGGAGGCGGAGCAGGGGATTGCCGGAGGCGGCGGCGGGAACCGCCGGAGGCGGC
>JADGGV010000422.1 GCA_019689775.1 Gemmatimonadota bacterium | reverse complement strand
GGGGGGGGGGGGGGGGGGGGGGGGGGGGGGGGGGGGGGGCGGCGGCGCGCGCGGCCCCCCCCCCCCCGCGCCGTTGGACGCGCTCGAGTGGCCCGCGGTCGCGGCGCGGCTCCTGGCCGCGCTCGAGGCGGTGGCGGCCGGGGCGTGAGGCGCGGGCGCGCCCGCACGCCGCGCCCCGGTCCGCGTTCAGGGCCGTGCGGAACCCCTACGGCCTCACGCCGTGCGCCGCTCCGGCGCTCCGGCCTCGCGCAGCTCGGCGGCTTCCTCGGGCGTCGCGGTCGTCGGCTTGCCCGCATCCATGTGGAGCGCGTTGAAGATCAGCCCCGCGGCCGCCCCGCCCAGCAGGTCGGCGACGATGTAGATCCACAGGCTCCCCCACGGCGACAGGCGCAGGATCGACACGCCCACGGCGACCGCCGGGTTGATCGCGGCGCCGGAGATCGACCCGATCGCGAACACGGCCACCATCAGGGTGAAGCCGATGGCCAGGCCGTAATAGGAGTTGCCCTCGTTGCCCCGGGTCGTGGCCGTGGTCAGCACCACGTAGACCAGCGCGAACGTGAACAGGAACTCGGCGATCAGCGCGGGCACGACCGGCGGCGGCGCCGGGGCCGGCGTCCCCATCCCCTTCAGCAGCCCGGCCAGCAGCGCGCCGATCACGCCACCCACGAGCTGCGCGATCCAGTAGCCGATCACCTCGCCGCCCGCGACCTTCCCGCGCACGAACACGCCGAGCGTGACCGCCGGGTTGTAGTGGCCGCCGGAGATATAGCCGCCGGCGTACACCATGACCATCAGGACCGACCCGATCGCGATCGGCGCCAACGCGCCGGCGCCGGGCTCGAGGACCGTGAGCCCGACCGTCATCACGAGGAACAGCGTTCCGATCGCCTCCACTACCAGCTTCCGAGCCATCAGGCATTCTCCGGGCTGGGGGCGGCTGCCGTGGGGCCGCCCGGGATCTCGCACCGGCGCTGTCGGCCGGGTGCGCGCGCTCTCGTTCGACGCACGCGTGGAATCTTTGCGCCAAACCGCCGGCGCCGCTTGAAGAATCGGCCGCCGTCAACGATCCTGTCTGCGACGACGCCGTTCCTTCCGACTGGAGCTGCCATGCGCTCGCGCCTGATCGTCGCCGCCCTCGTCGCCACGGCCGCCTGCTCCGGCGGGCCGGGCTTCCAGGTCGCCGTCTCCGGCGGCTCGGACGTCTACAACGCGGCCAAGCTCGCCGCCCGCGACATCAATGCTCGCCGCCCCATCGGCGGCGGCGGGATCCACGTGTTCCCGGCGGCCACGCGCCCCGGCGCGGCCGGCGCCGCGAGCATCCGCGAGAAGGCCGCCGACCCGCGGCTCGTGGCCGTGCTCGAGCAGGGCGCACGCGAGCGCGTGGCCGCCGAGGTGAAGGCGTACGTCGAGGCCGGTGTCCCCGTCCTGTCGATGACGCCCGGACTCCAGATCCAGAGCCCCTACCTCTTCTACCTCGCGCCGCCCCGCGGCGACATGACCCGGCTCATGGCCGACCAGGCCATCGCGCTCTGGGCTCCGCACCGCGCCGTCATCGTCCGCTCGACCGACGCCTACGGCACACTGGTCCGCGACTCGCTCGTGCGTGACCTGCGCGGCCGCGTCCAGCTCGTCGGCGACGAGACCGTCGCCGTCGACGCCGACACCGGCGCGCTCGCCGCGCTGACCCGCCGCGTCGCCGAGGCCCGGCCGGACGTCATCTTCTGGCTCGCCCCGGTCCGCCCGCTCTGGGTCATCATCAACCGGCTCCGCGGCGACCTCCCCGACGCGTTCATCATGGCCAGCGACGCCGTCGAGTCGCCGCGCGTCCACGCCAACGACAACGAGTCGTTCAACGGCCTCGTCTTCGCGCGCCTCGCCTCCCCCGCCGACACCGGCGAGGTCGGCCAGTCCAGCGCCTGGACGCAGGCCATGGTCGGCAGCCCCGACGACGCGCTTGCCTACGACGCGATCGGCGTCCTCGCCGCGGCGCTGCGCGACGGCGCCCGCACCCGCGCCGAGATCCGGCAGTACCTCGCGAGCCTCGGCTCGACCCGCCCGCCGTACAAGGGGCTGAGCGGCCCGATCGCGTTCGACTCCGCCGGCGTCATCAACCGCCGCTACCAGCTCGTCGAGGTCACCTCCGCCGGCACGTTCGCGGTCGCCGAGCGGCGCGACAGCGCCGAGGCCAAGGGATCCCGCAAGCCGCGCGGCTGAGCCCGCCCGCGCCCGCGCCACGGCGACGGCATCGCTCGTCGGCGGGCAGCCGGGGCACGAGCCCGACCCGCGCGCCCGCGCCTACGGCCGCGAGGAAGCCGGCGCGTCGCCGTAGCGAGTGATCGTGTGGAAGCCACTCCCACCGCGCCCGCCGTAGACGATCTCCGTGACCTGCGAGCGCACGTGCCCGCCCTCGCGCAGCCGCGCGCTGTCCGCGCGCGCCGGCAGCACGTACGCCGGCGTGGCGACGTTCGTCGTCACCCCGTACGTCACCGGCTCGGCGACGAGCTCCGTCTCCGTGACGACGCAGTCGCACCCCACCTCCGCGAGCGCGACGCCGCCGAGGAGGAACGCGCCATCCAGGCCGAAGCGCGCGCCGCGCAGCCGGCGGTGCGTGCGCGCGAACCGGCGGCCGTCGCGGAGGCCGTGCCTCGCGATCTCGACGCTGCGACGATCGATGCCGCGGGCGAACCCCGTGCCCGGCCCCCACGGCGGGAGCACGACGCCCGGCGTCAGCGCGGAGAGCCCGAGCGGCGCGGTGAGCGGCCCGGTGCCGATGTGGAGGAGGAAGCCGCTCCTGGAGCGGCCATCGGAGCGGTGCGCGTCGACGTCGTGGCCGCGGAATCCGCCGGAGAAGGCGCCTCGCCCGGCGGCGCCACCGCGCTGCGCGCGGGCCAGCGACGGCACGACGAGGAGGAGGACGAGACCGAGAAGGAGAACGCGACGGTCCATCGGTGGCTCCCGGGAAGCGGGCCCGGGCGGCGCCGCGTCGGCGTCGCCTACCAGACGCTAGCCGAGCGTCTCGCCGGGGTCAACGCCCGGCCGGCCTCAGGAGCCGGTCAGCGTGTCCGGATCGGCGGCGAACCAGACGACCGCGTAGTGCGCGCTCATCGCGGCGCCGACCGCCCGCCACTCCAGGCGCGACCAGGCGTCCTGGTTCAGGATGACCTTGCGGTGCGCCGCGCTCCCCTTCCACCCCTCCAGCGCCGCCGGCGCCGTCACCGCCGGGCTCGAGTACGCGATCTCGTAGCCGCTGCTCGCGTACCCGCCGCGCGTGATCTCCCGCGGCTTCTCGAGCATGCACTGCGCCCGCGACTGGTCGGCCGTGTAGCAGCACGCCTCCCACGGCCCGTGCGGGGACCAACTGTGGAGGTTGCAGATGCCGCCGGCCGGCGAGTTCCGCTCCAGGTCGTCCACGTGCTTCTGCGCCACCAGCATGAGCGACGGAGAGACCGGAACGGGCGCGAGCCCCAGGCTGGCCCGGTAATCGTTGATCACCTGGACCAGCGGCCGCGGGTCGGGAAGGACGTTCGCGGGCGCCGTTGGCGACGCGTCGGCCCGCGCCGCGGAGCGGGTGAAGTCGGCGCCGGCGCAGCCGAGGAGCGCGGCCGCGAGAATTGGGATGAGCGCGTGCTGACGTCGCACTCTACGGCCTCATCGTCCCGGGGAGAGGGAAGAATCGGGGGCACGAATTTGTGCCAGAACCCGTCGCCCGATCAAGACCGTCGTGCAACTGCTTGCGCCGCCCGTGCTTCGGTGATCGCTCGGTCGTGCGCACCGCGACCGCCCACTCCGCGACAGCCGCGCGGACGCGCGCGACCGGCCCGCGCTCTGTCGGCCGAACGGTGCAGACGGCGCCCGGAACGAAACAGGCCCCGATCCGGAACGGCGGACGGGGCCCAATGGGGGCGCTGGGAATCGAACCCAGACCTAGGGATTAAAAGTCCCCTGCTCGACC
>JADGGV010000421.1 GCA_019689775.1 Gemmatimonadota bacterium | reverse complement strand
GGCGGGGGCGGTCTGGGGCGGCGGCGCGACGGCGGCCGGGCCCGCGGCCGAACCGGCGGCCTGCCCGGTGGAGGCCTGCACACCGGCCCCGGCGGTGCTGGCGGCGGCCGGCGGCGCGGCCGGTCCGGCCGGGTGCCGCCGCGCGGCGGCCGGCCGGGCGAGGAGCGCGAGCGCGAGGAGCGCGACGGGCGCGCAACGCCAGACTCCGACCGCGCACCGGGCGCGGTCGAGCAGCGCGTCCCGCGGGGCGAGCGTGCTGGCGTTCGGCGTCTTCGTCATCCTCGACCGTCGGAACGCTAGCGGGTCCGGACCTTGACCCGGTTCGAGGAGGTCGAGCAACCGGCGGCGTTGCAGGCGCGCGCGGTACTCGTACGTGGTCCTCGACCTCGAGCCGCTGTCGGAGGAGAAAGATGTCACGTCGGCCCCCAGCGTCGCCACCTTCGCGAGGCCGGCCCGGGGACTGCGCCGCTCAGAACCGGAGCCGGACCAGCTCGGCGTGGACGCCGTCGGCGCCGGCGTCCAGGAGCCGGAGGCCCAGCTCGACCTCGCCCCGCGCCGGCTCGTCGGCCGCGGCGCCGAGGCCGCGCCGCTGCGCCACGCGCTCCCGGGCGATGCGCCAGCCGTCGTAGGCGCCGACCGCCATGGCCACGAGCGCCGCGCCGACCGCGGGCGCGAGCAGCGGCCGCTCGGTCCGGCGGCGGCGAACCTCGCCGCTCGGGCAGCGGCCGCGCACCGGGTCCGAGCGGCACTCCACGTGGACGGTCCGCTTCAGCAGCCCGACGGCCATGCTGGCGCCGACGACGCCGACGACGGCGAGCCCGCGGTCGGGACGTCCCATCTGGAACTGCGCGAGCCCGGGCACGGCCATCCCCGAGGCGAGCACCAGCCGCGGGTCGACCTCCGGCGCCTCCCACGCGGCGATCCACTCCAGCACGAGCTGGCGGTCGGGCGCGTCCGGCACGAGCGACAGGTAGTGCCGCAGGTCGGCCACGGCGAGCCCGTGCCGCGCCTGGGCCGCCCGCGCGAGCGCGCGGTCGTAGAACGCCTCCGGCCACGACGGCCGCGCGCGCAGCGCCGCGGAGAACGCGGCCTCCGCCTCCGCCGGCCGGCCGCGCCGGTAGCTGGCCACGCCCTCCTCGAACGCCACCCGGGCGGGGTCCGCCACGAAGCGGAGCCGTGGCTCCAACGCCGAGAGGCGGGCGCGGATCTCCCCCGCATCCCGCGCCTCCGGCTCGAGCCGCAGGGAGCGGCAGTACTCCGAGACCGCCGCTCTCGACTTCCCCTCCGCGTCCAGCGCGCGCGCCAGCTCCCGCGCCAGGTACGCCGAGGTCTGATCCAGCAGCACCGCCTTCTCGAGCATCTCGCGGGCCGACGCGCGATCCCCCAGGATCGCCGCCTTCGTGGCGGCCGCGCCCAGCCGCTCCGCCTCGCGCCGCGCCCGCTCCGTCGGCGCCGCCGGCGGCTCGGCCGGCGAGTCCGGACACGTCGGCCGCTCCGTGATCCCCGGCGACACCTTCAGCGGGAGCGACTGCGCCGCACCGCCGGCCGGCACGCCCGCCAACAGCAGCGCCGCCGCCACGCGAACGATCGATCGCACGGTCCGCCGCGCTCGCATCTCGCCGCCTCCGAGGGGTCCGTGGCGCCCCGTGGACGCCGGGCCGCGGCCCGGTGCCGGCACGACGCCGCCGCGATGGATGCACCGCTTAGACGCGAACGCGCCGGGGGTCGACACGACGCCCCGGCGCGCTCGTCAATACATATGTCGACGTCGGAACGGCCCGCAACGAGATCGCCGCCCGCGCGGCTCGAGCCTCGTCCGCGGGCGATGCCGCGGGCCGGGTCGCGGAGCGACGGGCCGGACCGGCGGCGCAGGCGATGTTGATCCCGAGGGCGCCGGAGCGCGAGGCAAGGAGCGAGCCAGCGCGGCGCCGGAGCGACGCGCGGGGGGCGAGCCGCGCTACGCGCCCCCGGCCGGCAGCCTCAGCGTGAACGTGCTGCCCTGCTCGAGCGTGCTGTCGACGGTGACGTCGCCGCCGAGGAGGTGGGCGAGGCGGCGGCTCACCGTGAGGCCGAGGCCGGTGCCGCCCTTGGAGCGGGTGGCGCTCTGGTCGGCCTGGGTGAACGGCTCGAAGATCCGCTCGAGCTGCTCGGGCTCGATGCCCGGCCCCGTGTCGCGGACGGTGAAGGCGACGACGTCGTCGCCCTCGCGGGCGATGGAGAAGAAGACGCCGCCCTGGTCGGTGAACTTGACGGCGTTGCCAAGGAGATTGAGCAGGATCTGCCGGAGCTTGCCGGGGTCGCTACGGATCCAGAGCGGCTCGGCGGGGAGGTCGGTGTGCAGCTCGAGGCCGTGGGCGCGGGCCTGGGGCTCGAGCAGCTCGCAGGCGGCGCGGGCGAGCTGGGCGGCGTCGATGCGCTCGAGGCGGACCTGCTCGCGGCCGGCCTCCATGCGCGCGAACGTGAGGATCTCGTCGATGATGGAGACGAGATGCCAGGCGCTGGTGCGGATGCGGCCGACCTGGAGGGCCTGCCGTTCGGTGAGCTCGCCGGAGGCGCCGCTGGCGAGGAGGTCGGCGTAGCCGATGACGGCGGTGAGCGGCGTCCGGAGCTCGTGGCTCATGACCGCGAGGAATTGGCTCTTGGAGAGGCTGGCCTGCTCGGCGCGGCGGCGGGCGTCCTGCTCGGCCTCGTAGAGGCGGGCGCGCTCGAGCGCCTGGGCGAACTCGCCGGCGAGCGTGAGCATGAAGTCGCGGTCCGCGCGGGTGAAGCGGCGGGGCGCGGGGAAGGTGAGCGCGAGGACGCCGAGGAGCCGGTCGCCGACGGCGAGCGGGAGCGCGGCCCAGGCACCGTCGGAGGCCGGGTCGATGTCCGGCGCGGCGCGGTTGGGGCGGTAACGCCGTCGCCAGTCGGCGAACGACTCGAGGAAGACGGGGCGACCGGTCCGGGCGACATCGCGGGTGGGGTACGGCGCATCGACCGGGAAGCGCGCGAACCTCTCGCGGTACTCGGGGGGCATGCCGCGGAGCGCGAGGAGCACGAACTCGCGCTCATCGGGGGCCAGCGCGGCGACGGCGGCGCCGGAGGCGCCGAGCGCCGCCATGCCGCGCTTCAGGAAGCCGCCGATGACGTCCTCGGGGACGACGGCGCGGGAGAGCGCGGCGGTGGCCGCCTGGAGGAGGGAGAGGCGGCTGGCGGCGGCCTCCGCGCGCTCGAGCGCGGCCTCCGCCTCGGCGTAGACGCGGGCGTTGTCGACCGCGATCGCGGTGCGGGCGCCGAGCGCCTCGACCAACGCGACGTCGCGCTCCTCGAGCGGCGGCTTTCCGCCCTCGATCGTGGCCAGGCCGAACGCGCCGAGGATGCGGCCGCGCGCGCGCAGCGGCACCATGATCGCCGAGCGCGGCGCGAGCTTCCGGAGCAGCTCGACGTGCCCCGGCTCGAGCCCGGCGTCGGCGATGTCCTCGAGGTGCAGATCGGCGCTGAAGACGGTCCGCCCGGTGCGGATGACGTGCATGGGGAGCCGGGGCGGCATGCGCTCGGAGCCGCCGAGGCCGGGGAGCGCGTCGAAGAGCGGCTCGCGCGCGGGGTCCACGTGAGCGGCGGCGGCGCGGCGGACGCGGCCGTCGGCATCGACGGTGTACGCGAGGGCCATGTCGGCGATGCGGTCGACCGCAAGGCGCACGATGCCGCGCAGCGCGGCATCGAAGTCGAGGGCGGAGGCGAGGATCGCGCCGGCATCGACGACGAGCTGGAGGCGGCACTCGGAGCGCCGGCGGCCGACCTGGGCGCCGATGAGCGCGGCCGCGTTCGCGGCGCGCCGGCGCGCGTCGCCGAGGCGCCGGAGGGCGCGTGGCGGCGCGGTGGCCGGGGGGTGGTCGCGGGCGGCCGCGGCCTCGCTTGCGGTCGGCGCCGCGGGTGCGGCGTAGCCGAGCGCGACGGCGCCCACGACCCGTTCGTCGGCGAGGACCGGC
>JADGGV010000420.1 GCA_019689775.1 Gemmatimonadota bacterium | reverse complement strand
GAACACACAGCGTGAAAACGAG
Source organism: Gemmatimonadota bacterium (assembly GCA_019689775.1). Taxonomy (GTDB): domain Bacteria; phylum Gemmatimonadota; class Gemmatimonadetes; order Longimicrobiales; family RSA9; genus JADGGV01. The sequence goes on along the minus strand of JADGGV010000420.1, from coordinate 3,948 downwards.
TTGGGGCGCGGTCGTGCCGGGTGGGGTCAGGGCTGGGCGGGCGGCGGCCCCGGCTGCGCGGGGCGGTTGAGCCGGGCCTCGACGGTGTCCCAGACGGCGGACATCAGGGCGACGTCCGTGGCGTGCGCGCGCGCGAACGCCTGGAGCTGCGCCTCCGTGACGCCGAGGCGCGCGAGCGCCTGTGCCTTCTGCGCCTGGAACTCCGCCGGGGATTTGGCGGTGGCCGCGATGCGCCGCAGCGCGACCAGGGCGTCGGCGTAGCGCGATGGCGAGACGCCGGCGACCTCGCCGCGCGGGCCGCCGGCGCGGCAGGCGGGGAGGGCGAGCGCGGCGGCGAGGGCAACGATCAGGCGCGAGCGGCTCATGGCGCAGCGGTCCCGGACTCGATCCGACCCGGAAGCGTACGGCGCCGCCGTGCGGGCGTCAACCGCGCGGTTGCCGGGCATGGCCGCCCGCGATTACTTTCGGCCGTCTTTTCGCCTCGTCAACACGCCACCAAAGGGTTTGCGAATGCTCCGGATTCGTGCGCTCAGCGCGCCGACAGCGCTCGCGTGCATCCTGCTCGGGTCGGGACTGGCGGCTGCGCAGCAGGGGAGCGGGAACGGCGTGCCGTCGCCGCAGGACGTGCTCGGGTACGGGATCGGCGAGCGGTTCACCGACCCGGCGGACGTGGTGCGCTACATGGACACGCTGGCGGCGCACTCGCCGCGGGTGCGGGTGCGCCGGTACGGCGAGACGGTGGAGGGGCGCCCCCTCATCCAGGTCGTGATCGCGCGGGAGGACCATCTCACGCGGCTGGACGAGATCCTGGCGCGGAACCGCGAGCTGGCGACGCCGTCCACGACGGAGGCGCGCGCCCGGGAGATCGCGCGGGACAACCCGCTGGTGATCTACTTCCAGTACGGCGTCCACGGGAACGAGGCCTCGTCAAGCGAGGCGGCGATGTGGACGGCGTGGGACCTGGTGCGCGGGGCGCCGTCGGTCGCGGGGGTGCTCGACTCGGCGATCGTGGTCATCGACCCCGTCGTCAACCCGGACGGCCGCAATCGCTACCTGAGCTGGTACAAGCAGGCGATGGGCGCGCCGCCGAACCCGAACCCCGAGGCGCGCGAGCACTGGGAGCCGTGGCCGGGCGGCCGCTTCAACCACTACCTGTTCGACCTGAACCGCGACTGGGCCGCGATGACACAGCCGGAGACGCGGCAGCGGATCGCGACGTGGGGCCAGTGGATGCCGCAGGTGGACGTGGACTTCCACGAGATGAGCCCGAACTCGTCGTACTTCTTCTTCCCCGCCACCGACCCGATCAATCCGATCTACCCGGAGCATATCCTGGCGTGGTCGAAGCGCTTCGGCGAGGCGAACGCGGCGGCGTTCGACGCGCAGGGCTGGCCGTACTTCACGCGGGAGAGCTACGACTTCTTCGCACCGATCTATGGGGATAGCTGGCCGTCGCTGCTAGGGGCGATTGGGATGACGTACGAGCAGGCCGGCGGCGGGCGCGCCGGCCTGGCGTTCCGGCGCGCGGACGGGCTGATCCTCACCTTGAAGGACCGCGCGCTGCATCACTGGACGACCGGGGAAGCGACGGCGCGCACGGCCGCCGCGAACCGCACGGCGATGCTGCTGGACTTCGCCCGCTTCCACCGGACGCAGGGGGAGGGGCATCCGGACATCCTGCTCGTGCCTGGCCCGGACACGATGCGGGCGCACGCGCTCGTCGCGCTGCTGCGCGACGAGGGGATCGAGGTGGAGCGCACCGACCGGCCGTTCCGCGCCGACGCCCGCGTCCACGCCGGGTTCCGGCCGCGCCGCGACTTCCCCGCCGGCACCTACCTAGTGCGCGCTCGCCAGCCGCGCGGGCGCCTGGCGGTCACGTTGCTCCAGCCCGAGACGCTCCTCAAGGCGACGTTCTCGTACGACATCAGCGCCTGGTCGCTGCCGTACGTGTACGGCGTCGAGGCGCACTCGGTGGAGCGCGCTCCGGCGGCGAACTGGCGGCCGCTGCCCGCGGCGGACAGCACGGCCGGCCGCGTGGTGGCCAAGGCCGCGCCGACGACGGACGGCGGCGACGGGCAGGGGAGTGTCGCGGCCGAGCCCTACGGCTACCTCGCCCCGCCGGGGATGGGGTCGTGGCCGCGCATCGTGGCGTACCTCCAGGCCGGCGGGCGCGTCGTCGCCCTCGAGAAGCCCTTCATGGCGGGGGGGAAGAGCTGGCCGGCCGGGACGTTCTTCCTCCCGCGCCACGGCACCGAGGACATGAGCCGCAAGCTCCGCGAGAGCGGCGTCCTGGAGGTCGCCACGCCGATCGCGAGCGGCCGCGTGGACGACGGCAACGACCTCGGCACCGCGGACGCGGCGCCGCTCAAGATCCCGCGCGTCGCGCTGCTCGCCGGCGACGGCACCGCGGCCACCTCCTACGGCGCCCAGTGGTTCTTTCTCGAGCGCATCCTCCGGCTGCCGTTCGACGCGCTCGACATCCAGCGCATCGGCGCCGTCGACCTCGACGACTACGACGTCGTCGTCGTCCCCGAGCTGTCCGACGACGCCCTCGACGAGAGCACGCTCGGCCGGCTGAAGGCCTGGGTGCAGCGTGGCGGGCGGCTCATCGCCGTCGGCTCCGGCGCGGGGGCGGTCGCCGAACCGCTCGCCGGCGTCAAGGCGCGCGGCGCCTCGGGGCGCCGCACCAGCCAGGCCGACTCCGCCCGGGCCCTGAGCGGCCGCGAGCAGCGCGACCTCGAGCGCTGGGAGAACGAGGTCCCCGGCACCATCCTGGCGACGCACCTCGACCCGGCGCACCCGCTCGCCTTCGGCGCCGCCGCCGCCGGCGACTCGACGCTCTTCATCCTCAAGAGCGGCACGCTCGCGTTCACCCCCGACGCCGCGTTCGAGACCGCCGCCTACTTCCCCGAGCACCTCAAGAAGGTCAGCGGCGTCATCAGCGAGCAGAACCTCGAGCTCCTCTCCGGCGCCGCCTGGCTCGTCGACAAGCGCGTCGGCCGTGGCCGCGTCGTCCTCTTCGCGGACGATCCGATCTTCCGCGCGTCGTTCTACGGCATGTTCGCGCCGTTCGTGAACGCGATCATGCTCGGACCGGCGCTGTAGCGCGACGCCGTCGGGGGTGCGTGCCCCGGCTTGGCTGCCGATCTGGCAGCCGGGCCGGGGCACATCGTTTGCCCCGCCGCCGGGTGCCGGCGCGCGGGACTGGCGAGGCGCGTGCGGGGTACTATTTCAAGCGGCGTTGGAGCAGGAGGGGCCGGCGTCGCTCTGGAATCGAGCGCGAGAGTGGAATCGTGTTGAACTACGATCGGCTGACGATAAAGGCCGCCGAGGCGATCCAGATGGCGGCTCACGAGGCGCAGCGGCGGGGGAACCCGACGTTGGAGGACGTACACCTGCTGGATGCGCTGCTGACGCAGGACGAGACGGTGGTGCCGCCGATCCTGGAGAAGGTCGGGGTGAACATCGGGCGGCTGCGGGAGGGGCTGCGCCAGGCGCTGGAGCGGCTGCCGAAGCAGACGGGGGGCACGTCGCCGTCGATCAGCCGGGAGCTGAACCAGATCTTCGACCGCGCGGAGCAGGAGGCGCGGGGGCTGAAGGATGAGTACGTGTCGACGGAGCACCTGCTGCTGGGGCTGGCGGAGCAGAAGGGGTCGACGACGCGGGATCTACTGCTGCAGCAGGGGGCGACGCGGAAGGCGCTGTTCGAGGCGCTGGAGGCGGTGCGGGGCCCGCATCGGGTGACGTCGCAGGAGCCGGAGCAGCAGTACCAGGCGCTGGAGCGGTACACGCGGGACCTGACGGATCTGGCGCGGCGGGGGAAGCTGGACCCGGTGATCGGGCGGGACGAGGAGATCCGGCGGGTGATCCAGGTGCTGTCGCGGCGGACGAAGAACAACCCGGTGCTGATCGGGGAGCCGGGGGTGGGGAAGACGGCGATCGTGGAGG
>JADGGV010000419.1 GCA_019689775.1 Gemmatimonadota bacterium | reverse complement strand
CTTGGGCGGGGGCCGACCGTTCGCGGTGGGCCCCCACCCAAGAAGATCGATGCGTCGCCGGGGCGCCGCCAGGTTGGTTTCGGCCGATTCAGCGCCGGAGCCGCCGCTGGAACCACTCGCGCGCCAGCCGCGCGACCTCGTCCAGCGTGCCGGGCTCCTCGAACAGGTGCGTCGCGCCCGGCACGATGACCAGCTCCTTCTCGCACCGGAGCCGCGCCAGCGCCTCCTGGTTCAGCGCGATGACCGGGTAGTCGAGCCCGCCCACGATGAGCAGCGTCGGCGCGCGCACGCGGGGGAGCGCGTCGCCGGCCAGGTCCGGCCGCCCGCCGCGCGAGACGACGGCGCCCACGCGCTCGGGGCGCGCCGCCGCGGCCGTGAGCGCCGCCGCGGCGCCCGTGCTCGCGCCGAACAGGCCGAGCGGCAGGTCCCGCGTCGTCGGCTCCTGCGCCAGCCAGTCGATCGCGCCCGTCAGCCGCTCCGCCAGCAGCGGGATGTCGAAGCGCAGGTGCGCGGTGTGGATGTCGACCGCTTCCTCGTCCTCCGTCAGCAGGTCGAGGAGGAGCGTGCCCAGCCCGCCGTCGTGCAACTCCGCGGCGACGTGGCGGTTGCGCGGCGAGTGGCGGCTGCTCCCGCTGCCGTGCGCGAAGAGCACGACGCCGCGCGCGTTCGGCGGGACGACGAGATCGCCGGCGAGCGCCACGCCCGCCGCCTCGATCGTCACGGTCCGCTCCGCCGACGCCGAGGCCGTGCCCGTGCCGGCGCCGGTCACTGCCGGCACCGTCGCGTCCTCCAGCAGCCGGCGCACGTCGTCGTCGCTCGTCTGCGTGAAGTCGCGGTACGCCAGCCCGACCGCGTAGAACGGGTCCGGCGTGTCCAGGCACACCACGTCGTCCGCCTCGCGCCGCAGCTCCTCGCACGTCTCGCGCGGCGCGACGGGGATGGCCACGACGATGCGCGCGGGCCCCCGCCGCCGCAGCGCCGCGACCGCGGCCCGCATCGAGGAGCCCGTGGCCACGCCGTCGTCGACCAGGATGACCGTCCGGTCCGCCACGTCGACGGCCGGCCGGCGGCCACGGTACGCCTCCTCGCGCCGCGCCAGCTCGCGCCGCTCCTCGTCGGCGACGCGATCGATCGCCTCGCGCGGGATGCCGAGCGCCTGGATCACCGAATGGTTGAGCACCACCGTCCCGCCGGACGCCAGCGCCCCCATGGCCAGCTCCGGCTGGCCGGGCACGCCGAGCTTGCGGACGAGGAAGATGTCGAGCGGCACGTCGAGCGCGCGGGCGACCTCATAGCCGACCGGCACCCCGCCGCGGGGCAAGGCGAGGACGATGACGTCGGGCCGGTGCTCGTACGGCCGGAGCCGCTCCGCGAGCTCCCTGCCGGCCTCGACGCGGTTGGCAAAGCGCGCCTGCATGGTACCCTCCGGGGCGTGTGGCGGCGAGGGCCGCAAGAACCGCTCCGGCCGCGCGCACCGAGCCGGCTGTCGCGCCGCCCACTGTCAGGCGACGCGGGGTCCGCGCGTTCCGGTTCGGGGAGCGAGCGGCGCCGCTCCCCGCCGCCGTCCGCACCCTGCGCCACGATCAACGTCGGAGTCGCAAAATGCCCCGGAAGCTCGGGCGCCTGGCCGACCGCCTCACCGTTCTGCGCCTCGCCCTGATCCCCGCGCTCTGGGTGCTCGCGCTGATGCGCCAGCCGCTGCCGCTCGGCGTCGGCATGGCCGTCGCCGGCTCCACCGACGTCCTGGACGGGATCGTCGCGCGCCGCTCCGGCCAGACGACGCGCTTCGGCAGCCAGCTCGACTCGATCGCCGACGTGCTCCTGATGGGCTCGACCGTCGCCTGGCTCGCGCTGCTGCGCGGCGACTTCCTCCGCGAGCACGCCACCTCGCTCGGCGTCTGGCTGCTGATCGCCGGCGCCGCGCTCGCGACCGGCTGGATCAAGTTCCGCCGCATCGGCGACCTGCACCTCTACTCGACGAAGGTCGCCACATTCATGGGCAACACGTTCTCGATCCTGCTGATCGTCTTCGGCGATGCGCCCGAGCTGGTCTGGAACGTGGTCATCGGCGCGGCGATCCTCGCCTCCGGCGAGCTGCTCCTGGTCCAGCTCCTCCGGCGCGACGTGGACGAGCACGTGGGGTCGATCCTCCTCCCGCTGCGGCGCCCGGCGCGCGTCCCCTGAGCGCCGCGGCCGCCCCGTCGTGCGCCCCCGGACCGCGCCGCCGGACCGGGGGCGCCGTGCATCCGGCGTGCGCCGCGCGCGCACGATCTCCGGGGCGGGCACACGGGTTGCGCCCGCTCGGCTCCAGGCCGGGCGGCCTCGCGGCGCCCGCCGCCCCGCGCCGGGCCGGCCGGCCGCAGCGTACCGGAGGGGGTGGCATGGACGAGAGCCCGCGGATCCTCCCGCTCGACGAGATGAAGGACTTCCGGGTGGCCCGGGGCCAGGTGGACGTGTCGGGGTGGACGGTGATCGCCGCCGACGGCGAGCGCGTGGGCACGGTCGAGCGGCTGCTGGTCGAGACCGCCGCGCGCAAGGTCCGCTACCTGGATGTGCGGCTGCACCGCGGCGCGCTCCCGATGGGCGCGGAGGCGCCGCGCGAGCGGCGCGTGCTGATCCCGATCGGCTACGCGCGCCTGATCGAGCGCGACCGGACCGTCATGGTCGAGGGGCTCCGCGCGGACGACGTCGCCAACCTGCCGCCCTTCGAGCTCACCCCCGTCAGCCGCGAGTACGAGATCGAGCTCCGCCGCTGGCTGGACGAGGACTTCGTGGTCGAGCCCGTGCTCGAGGACGGCTTCTACGACCACGGCATGTTCAACGAGCACACGCTCCGCCACCGCGGCGACTGAGTTCGCCCGGTCGCCCTTGCCGGAACGGTCCCGCGCGCTACACGTTGCCGCGTGCGGGCCCCGCACGCCACCGCCCGCGAGTCCCCCGATCCCTGGAGGTCCGGTATGACGCTCGTCCTGCGCGCCGCCGCCGGGCTCGCGCCCCTCACCGCGCTGCTGCTCGCGCCGCAGATCCGGGAATACGTGCTCCCGCGGCCCGGCGTCTTCCCGCACGACCCCGCCGTCGGCGCCGACGGCATCGTGTGGTTCACCGACCAGAGGAACAGCTACATCGGCCGGCTCGACCCCGAGACGGGGGAGGTGACGGACTTCGCGACGCCCACGCCGAAGTCCGGGCCGCACGGGATCACCGTCGCCCCGGACGGCCAGGTCTGGTACACGGGCAACGCCGCCGGCCGGCTCGGCCGCCTCGACCCGAAGACCGGCAAGATCACGGAGTACGTGCTCCCCGCCGAGGCGCGCGACCCGCACACGCTCATCGTGCACCGCGGCAAGGTCTGGTTCACCGTGCAGCGCTCGAACCTCTACGGCAGCCTCGACCCGAAGACCGGCGCGGCGAAGGTGTACCGCGTCGCGACGCCCCGCGCCCTCCCCTACGGCATGGTCCCGGCGCCGGACGGCTCGATCTGGGTCGCGCTGTTCGGCACGAACAAGCTCGGCCGCATCGACCCCGCGACCGCGGCGATGAAGGAGTACCCGCTCCCGGACGCCGGCTCCCGCCCGCGCCGCCTCGTCGTCGCCCCCGACGGCAAGGTCTGGTTCACCGACTTCGCGCAGGCCCGGCTCGGCGTGCTCGACCCGGCCACCGGCGCCGTGAAGGAGTACCCCGCGCCCCACGAGCACTCCGGCCCGTACGGCATCGCGTTCGGCCCGGATGGCCGGATCTGGTTCGACGAGGCCGCCACCGGCACGATGGTCGCCTTCGACCCGGCGACCGAGAAGATGGAGACCGCCTCGATCCCGACGCCCGGCGCGATCGTCCGCCACATGGTCGTCGACGCGAAGCGCCGGCGCCTCTGGCTCGCGCTCAGCGGCACCGGCCGGATCGGCCGGATCGACGTGCCGGCGGCGCGGGCGGCCGACGCGGGCGCGGCGGATCAGCGCTGACGGGGGATCCCGGGGAGGGATAGTGCCGGGG
>JADGGV010000418.1 GCA_019689775.1 Gemmatimonadota bacterium | reverse complement strand
CGGCCGGACGCGGTCGGCCGGCTGGTCGGCGGCGGCATCTCGCGCTTCGCGGTGTCGCTCCCGCTCGCGGTGCTGGCGCTGAGCGCGGTGCTGGTGGTGGTCGCGATGCTCCAGCTTCGGAAGGAGGCGGAGCTGACGCGGCTGCGCGAGGACTTCGTCTCCGGCGTCTCGCACGAGCTGCGCACGCCGCTGGCGCAGATCCGCATGTTCACGGAGACGCTGCTGCTGGGGCGGGTGCGGTCGGAGGCGGAGAGCCGGCGCTCGCTGGAGATCATCGACCAGGAGGCGCGGCGGTTGACCCAGCTCGTCGAGAATGTCCTGCGCTTCGCGCGGGCGAACCGCGGCGTGAGCCGCGTCGCGCCGGCGACGACGGACCTCGCCGCGGAGACGCTCGCGGCGATCGAGGCGTTCCGGCCGCTGGCGATGATGCGGCGGGCGGAGCTGCGCCCGGAGCTCCAGCCAGGCGTCATGGCGGTGGTAGATCGGGACGCGCTGCGGCAGGTCCTTATCAACCTGCTGGACAACGCGGTGAAGTACGGGCCGTCGGGGCAGCGGGTGACGATCGGGCTGGCGCTGTACGGCGAATCCGCGCGGCTGTGGGTGGACGACGAGGGGCCGGGGATCCCGCCGGCGGAGCGCGAGCGGATCTTCGCGCCGTTCTACCGGGTGGAGCGGGATGCCGGCTCGGCGGTCGGCGGGAGCGGGATTGGTCTCGCGGTGGTGCGCGAGCTGGTGGTGCTGCACGGGGGCCGGATCTGGGCCGAGGCCGCGCCCGGGGGCGGCGCGCGCATGACCGTGGAGATTCCTGACGCGTACATCGCTCGGCCGGCGGTGGCCGCCGGCGACTGGGCCGCGGCGTGATTCCAAGCCGCTGACGATATGGCGACGATCCTGATCATCGAAGACAACCCGGACCTGGCGTTCGGCCTGATCAACAACCTGGAGATCGAGGGGCACACGGTCGAGCTCGTGACGGACGGCGCCGAGGGACTCCGGCGCGCGAAGGAGCTGCGGCCGGACCTCATCGTGCTGGACCTGATGCTGCCGGGGCTGAACGGCTACGGCGTGCTGAAGGGGCTGCGCGAGGCGTCGATGCAGACGCCGGTGCTGATCCTGAGCGCGCGGGGCGAGGAGGCGGATAAGCTGCGCGGCTTCCGCTACGGCGCCGACGACTACGTCACGAAGCCGTTCAGCCTGCTCGAGCTGCTCGCGCGCGTGGATGCGCTGCTGCGGCGCAGCCGGGCGGGCGCCTCTGCGGATGCGGGGGCGCAGGACGTCGAGCGCTTTGGAGACGTGGAGGTCGTGCGCGCGACGCGCTCGGTCCGGAAGCGCGGCCGCGAGGTCAGCCTGCCGCCCAAGGCCTACGACCTCCTCCTGGCGCTGCTCGATCGGCGCGGGAAGGTGACGTCCCGCATGGAGCTGCTGCGCGCGGTCTGGGGGCACCGCGTCGCGGTCATGACCCGCACCGTGGACACGCACGTGGCGGAGCTGCGCCGCAAGCTGGAGGACGATCCCGCCAACCCGCGCTACATCCTGACCGTCCGCAAATCGGGGTACCGCATCGACGTATCCTAGGCGCCTTCACCGTTCCTTCACAATTCCCTCACCGAATCCGCACGACATCCGCACACGGGCTTAACCTGCGGCGCGCGCCCGCGCGCTAGCTTCCACATCGCATTCCTGACTGGTGAGGTGTCGCATGCCGAATGCCTTCCGCCGGCGGCTGTTCCGGCGATCCCCGCGCCGCGGGTTCGACGCGGCGGGGCGCTATCGCGTGTCTCGTCGCGTCGTGTGCGCGCGCCAGGCCGACCGGGCGGTGCTGCTGGACCCGAAGGGCGGCGCGTACTACGGGCTCGATCCGGTGGGGAGCCGGATCTGGGAGCTGCTGGAGGAGCCGCGGACGATCGCGGAGCTGACGGCGCGGCTGGAGGCGGAGTACGACGCGTCGCCCGAGCGGCTGCGGGCGGACGCCGAGGTGTTGCTCTCGGCGCTGTTCGAGGCGGACCTGCTGGAGGCGGCATGAGCCGGCCGACGGAGCTGCGGCCGCCTTCGCTACTGGCGACGGCGGCGCTGCTGACGGCGGTGCGGCTCGGCCTGCGCACGGTCGGGTTCGGGCGGGTGATGACACTTGCGCGGCGGTGGGCCGACCCGCGCGGCTGGGAGGTGGCGGCCGAGCGGGCGGCGCTCGAGCCGTTCGCGGAGCGAGTGGCGATGGCGGCGGCCTTCTTCCCGGGCCGCGCCGAGTGCCTCGAGCAATCGCTGACGCTGTACCTGCTGCTGCGCCGGCGGGGCGTGGCCGTCGAGCTGCGGCTCGGCGTGCAGCCGTACCCGTTCGCGGCGCATGCCTGGGTCGAGCACGACGGCGTGCCGCTGAACGACCGGGCCGAGATGCTCACCTCCTACGTGCGACTGCCGAGCTTCGCGCGATGAACGCCTTCGTGTGCGCCCTGCGGACGACGGGCGAGCCGCTCCAGCGCGGCGAGATCTTCCCGGCCATCGCACGGTTGGCGAGCGGGCGGCCGGATCGGTTGTCGTGGGACGGCGGCGGCGCGTTCACCGCGGCGGCACGGACGCAGCCGTACGCGCTGCGGCCGCTGGCCGCGCGCTGGCGCGGGCTCGTGGGCGTGGGCGACGTGCGCCTGGACAACGGCCGGGAGGTGCGGCGCTGGTGCGCCGCGCCGCCGCCGGAGGGCGCGCCGGACCTCCAGCTCGTGCTGGCGGCGATCGACACGCGGGGCCCGGAGTGCATCCCCGAGCTGCTGGGCGACTTCGCGTTCGTCGTGTGGGACCCGCGGGCGCAGCGGCTGGTGGCGGCGCGCGACGCGCTCGGCGTGAAGCCGCTCTTCTACGGCGACCGCGCCGACGTGCTGATCCTGTCCTCCCGGCTGCGCGTCTTCGAGGACGACGAGCGCATCGATCGCGACTTCGTCGCCGACTTCCTGGTGCAGGGTGCGTCCGACGGCGAGCGCACGATCTGGGCGGGCGCCCGCGCGCTGCCGGCCGGGTCGCTCCTGGTGCAGCGCGGCACCGTGCGCGAGCTGCGACGCTACTGGACCCCGGATGCGTTCGCGCCGACCGCGGTGGCGGATGCGGCGGAGCAGCGCGAGCGGTTCCGCGCGCTCTTCCGCGAGGCCGTGGCGCGCCGCGTCGATGGCGCGGGGAACCCGTGGGCCCAGCTCTCCGGCGGGCTGGACTCGTCGTCCGTGGTCGCGACGGCGGAGTCGCTGTGGCGGGAGGGCGCGGTCGGCCAGCGCCTGGCGGCGACGGTGACCGTCGTGGACGACATCGGCCAGGGCGACGAGCGCGCGTTCTCCGACCTCGTCGCCCGCACGTTCGGGCTGCCCAACGAGCAGCTCTCGGATTGGTGGGCGTGGCGGGACGACGGCGCCGGCGCGCCCCGGACGGACGAGCCGCGCCCGATCCTGCCGTTCTTCGAGCGGGACCAGCGGCTCGTGCGGCTGGTGCGGAGCGCCGGCGGCTCGGTGCTGCTGAGCGGGCTCGGCTCCGACCACATGCTGCACGGCACGCTCGGCTACATCACCGACCTGGTCGGGCGCGGGCGGCTGCTCGCGGCCGGACGGGAGCTCGCGCGCTGGGCCGTGGCGACGCACCAGTCCTTCTGGCACCTGGCGGCGCAGCACGCCGTGCACCCCTTCCTCCCGCGCGGGCTGCGCCTGCGGGCGGCCGCGGCGCACGCGCGCGTGCCGGCGTGGATCGCCGGCGGCTTCGTCGCCCAGTACGCCGTCCGGGAGCGTCTCCCGTTCTGGCGGCTCGACGGGCTCACGGGGCGCGAGCGGTTCCGCCGCAGTATCGCCTGGCAGGTCTCGCAGCTCCAGTCCTGGATCGAGCGCGATCCGTTCGGCGACGAGATCGAGTTGCGCTACCCGTTCCTCTACCGCCCACTCGTCGAGCTGTCGTTGCGCCTGCCGCCTGAGCTGCGGACCCGGCCGCTCCAGCAGAAGTGGGTGCTGCGCGAGGCGATGCGGGGCGT
>JADGGV010000417.1 GCA_019689775.1 Gemmatimonadota bacterium | reverse complement strand
GAGCGCGCGGCGACGCGCGCGCCGAAGCCGCAGGGCTGATCCCACGCGGCGGCCGGACCGAGCGCCCCCGCCCCCGCGGTCTCCGAGCGGAGCGCCGCGGGGGCGGGGGCGTCCGTGCGTCGGTGCGCGCGGTCGCACTCGCAGCAGCCGATCGGAGCCGCGCACGGGTCCGCGTGCGCCGGCTCGCGCGGTGGCACTCCGCTTGAACGCCCGGGATCGCCGCCGGGGCCGCAGGGGAGCGGAGGCGTGCCGGGGCGTGGGCCCCGCCCCGCGCCGTCGCGCCTACGGCCGGTTCCTTGTATTCTCCCTGCTCGGCCCGTGGCTCGAGGTGTTCGCGCGGGTCAGGCAGCGGTGATCCCTGAAGCAACGAGAGGCGGCAAAAGCGATGCGGTTCATCATCCGGCTGCTGGTGACGGCGGCGGCGCTCTGGGCGGCGGTGGCGCTGGTGCCCGGGATCCTCTTCCACGGCCCGTGGTGGGAGTTGCTCGTCGTCGCGCTCGTGTTCGGCGTGCTGAACGCCGTCATCCGGCCGGTCCTCCTCATGCTGAGCTGTCCGCTCGTGGTCCTGACGCTCGGCCTCTTCATCTTCGTCCTCAACGGCTTCCTCCTCTGGCTGACCGGCAGCGTATCGCGGGCGCTGGGCGTGGATTTCCGCGTCGAGGGCGTCGGCGCGGCGATCGTCGGCGCGCTCGTGGTCGGCATCGTCAGCCTGCTGCTCAACATCTTCGTCGGGGACCGGAACGCCTGAGCCGCCGCGTCGCGGCTCGGGCGCAGCGGCGCCGCGCCGCCTATCTCGCAACCGGCGCGTCGAGGTTAGCTTACATCGTCGCCGCCGCGCGTCGCGCGGGGCACGTGGATCGAACGCCTTACCTGCACGCTGAGATGAGAGCGAACGTAGCGGCATCGGGCACGGCGGCCGCCGAAGCGGACCGGGTCGCGCCGACGCCGCACGAGCGGCCGCGCTACGCCGTGATCGGCGCGGTCAGCTTCGTGCATATCCTCAATGACATGATGCAGTCGGTGATCGTCGCGGTCTATCCACTGCTCAAAGGTGAGTTCCATCTTGGCTTCATACAGATCGGACTGATCACGCTGACCTTCCAGATGACCGCCTCGCTGTTGCAGCCGGTGGTCGGGTTGGTTACAGACAAGCGGCCGTTGCCGTATTCGTTGCCGATCGGCATGTGCTTCACGCTGTGCGGCCTGCTGCTGCTGTCGGTGGCGCCCTCCTATCCGATCCTGCTGCTGTCCGTGGCGCTGATCGGGTGCGGGTCGTCCGCGTTCCATCCCGAGTCCTCGCGCGTGGCCCGCATGGCGTCCGGCGGCCGCCACGGGTTCGCGCAGTCGCTGTTCCAGCTCGGCGGCAACCTCGGCCAGGCCGCGGGGCCGGCGCTCGCGGCGGTGGTCGTGCTGACCTACGGGCGCAACCACGTCCGGTGGTTCGGGCTGGCCGCGCTGCTGGCGATCCTGCTCCTCCTGCCGGTCAGCCGGTGGTACCGCGCGCACCTCCGCGCGCAGGTTCGCCGGCACCTGACGGCCGACGGGCCGCGCTTCCCGCCGCGCGTCGCGCACCGCACGATCGGCGTGCTGCTGGTGCTGATGTTCTCGAAGTTCTTCTACCTCGCCAGCATCAGCAGCTACTACACGTTCTACCTGATGCGGCGCTTCGGGGTGTCGGCGAAGGTGGCGGATCACCTGCTCGCGCTGTTCCTGCTGGCGGTCGCGCTCGGGACCATGATCGGCGGCCCGCTCGGCGACCGCATCGGCCGCCGGCAGGTGATCTGGTTCTCGATCCTCGGCATCGCGCCGTTCACGCTGCTGCTGCCGCACGTCGGCCTCGCGTGGACCGTCGGCCTGAGCATCGTGATCGGGCTGGTCCTGGCGTCGGCGTTCCCGGCGATCATCGTGTACGCGCAGGACATGCTGACGCACCGGATCGGCATGGTGTCCGGCCTGTTCTACGGGTTCTCGTTCGGTCTCGGCGGGCTCGGCGCTGCCGTGCTGGGCGCGATCGCGGACCGGTTCGGGATCCTGTTCGTGTATCAGGTCTGCGCGTTCCTCCCGCTGCTGGGCCTGCTGGCGATCTTCCTGCCCGACGTGCGCCCGCCCGAGCGCGCCGCCGCCTGAGCGGCGCCGCTCGTGGGAGCCGGCGCTCCTCCCGGGGGCGCCGCGGCTCCACGCGCCGCTACCCGACGACAACGAGCCCGCGGACGTCTCGCGGGGTGGTCGGGAACGCCGCCACCCGCCGCCAGCGCGCGCCGCCGTCATCCGAGCGGTGGATCCCGCGCTCGTCCGCCGCCCAGAGCTCGCCCGGCGCGGCGCCCGCCCGCAGCAGCGGCGCGATGGTCGCGGGCGGGTCCGGCCAGCCGTCCAGCACCCGCTCCCAGCGCCCTTCGCCCTCGCGGCGGTACAGCCGCCCGTCGGAGCGGCCGGCCACGTACGCGGCGTGGGCGTGCGAGGCGGCGGAGATGACGACGGTGTCCGGCCAGCCCGGGTCGATGGCGATGCTGCGGAGGTAGCCGACGTCGAGGCCCGCGCGCGGCGTCCGCCAGGTGAGCCCGCCGTCCGGGCTCTCGAAGTAGCCGTCCCCTGCGGCGACGCGGAGCACATCCGGCCGGTCGGGATGGATTGCCAGCTCGTGCGTGTCCCACGGCCCGCCGGGCACGCGGTCCCGCCAGCTCCGGCCGCCATCGCTCGTCGAGACCAGCGCGCCCGCCTCGATGGCGACCCAGAGCCGCTCCGGCCGGTGGGGTTGGACGGCGATCCAGCGGACGTGGTGCGTGTCCGGCCGCGGCGGGAACGACCACTCGGGCGACGACGGCAGCTCCTCGAGGTCGCGCGTCCGCTCCCACCGGTCGCCGCCGTCGCCCGACCACCACACCGCGCTCGGCTCGGTGCCGACCCAGACCACATCCGCGTCCCCGGGGTCCGCCGTGACGGCGGTGATGCGCAGGTCGTGCAGGCCGACCGGTCGCCAGGATGCGTTGCCGTCGTCGCTCCGGAACACGCCGCCGCGGTCGGTGCCGCACCAGGCCCGGAGGCGGCCGGGGGGACCGGCCGCGAGACACGTGGGGCGATGGCCGTCCAGGCCGCGAACCGGGTGAATCGCCGCGCCGTCGGGCTCGATGGCGAGGACCTCGCTGTGCGTCGCTACGAGAATGACCATCGTCGCCTCCCACCCCGGCGGACGTCGGCACCCGGCCCGGAACGTCGCCGCCGGTAACCTGGCCGGACGCCGGCGAAGCAAGAGACGGACCCGGCGCGGTCCGGCCGCCGGACGGGAGCGGAACGATCGCGCTACTCCATGGACAGCGCCGGCGCCCCGGTCTCGGCGGGCTCGGGGCGCAGTTGCGGGTGGCGCTCGATCGTGCGCGCGCAACTGTTCCAGCACAGGATCGCGTCGTCGTTGCCGGCGGGGCGGATGGCCTCGGCGCGCTCGTACCACTCCATCGCCTGGCACAGCCAGTCGTAGGCGACGGGGCCGACGCCGGCGCCGCCGCGGGCGAGGAGCGCGCGGCCGCGTCGCTCGCAAATGAGGCCGGCGTAGTAGAGGCGGTCGTACTCGCGGGCGAGGCGGGGGAGGAGCGAGCGAGCGTCCTCGACGCCCGCGCCGTAGTCGAGGGCGAACTGGTCGGTGCGCGCCAGGATGAGCGTGACGAGCGCCTCCTGGTCGGCCGGCTCGACCTCGAGCACGTCGAGGCAGATGCTCTCCGCCTCCCACGGCTCGTTCAGCAGGCGGTAGCGCTCCGCCTTCCGCAGCGCCGGACCGATTCCCTCCCGCGACAATCTCTTGAGCTGGAACATGGGGCACCTCCGGGCGCGCGGCGGGGCGGAGCGCCGGGAGCCTCCGCCTCCGGGCCCCGCGGACCGCGCGCCGACGATCGTGGGGAGCGGGTGGTACGCCGCATCTCGGGCGGCTCGGCGACGCAATGGTCCTGCCGGGAGCGGGTCCCGGGCGCGGGCAGCGGGCACGGGCAGCGGGCGCGGGCAGGCGTACGGGTACGGGC
>JADGGV010000416.1 GCA_019689775.1 Gemmatimonadota bacterium | reverse complement strand
GTCTCGTTCCGGATCGCGCGCGGCGAGATCGTCGCCTTCCTCGGCCCGAACGGGGCGGGGAAGACGACGACGCTCAAGATGCTCGCCGGCCTCCTCTACCCGAGCGCCGGCCGCGCCCGCGTCGCCGGCTACGAGCCGTGGAGCGGCGGCGCCGCGTTCAAGCAGCGCATCGCGCTCGTCCTCGGCAACAAGCAGCAGCTCCTCTGGGACCTGCCGCCGATCGAGACGTTCCAGCTCAACCAGGCGATCTACGCGATCCGGCCGGCCGACTTCCGCCAGCGGCTCGACGAGCTGACCGAGCTGCTCGCCCTCGGCGACCTCCTCGACAAGCCCGCGCGCCAGCTCTCGCTCGGCGAGCGCATGCGCTGCGAGCTGGCCGCCGCGCTCCTGCACCGCCCCGACATCCTCTTCCTCGACGAGCCCACGCTCGGCCTCGACGTCGAGGCGCAGGAGACCGTGCGCGCCTTCCTGTGCACGTACCGCGAGCGTCATCAGGCGACGATCCTCCTCACCTCTCACTACATGGCCGACGTCGTCGCCCTCGCGCCGCGCGTCCTCGTCATCAACCACGGCCGGCTGCTCTACGACGGCGAGCTGCGCACGCTCGTCGCCCGCATCGCGCGCACGAAGCGCATCGAGCTCGTCCTCGAGCGCAGCGTCCCCCGCGAGCGCCTCGCCGCCTTCGGCGACGTCCGCGCCTTCCGCCCGCCGAACGCCACGCTCGAGGTCCCGCGCGACGACGCGCCCCGCATCAGCGCCCGGCTGCTCGCCGCGCTCCCCGTCGCCGACCTCTCCATCGAGGACCCCCCGATCGAGGAGGTCATCCGCCACGTCTTCGAGAGCGGCGCGGCCCCCGCGGAGCCCGACGCGACGGAGGCCGACGCCACGGAGGCCACCGCTGCGGAGGCGGACGGCACGGAGCCCGACGCCGGGGAGGGAGACGACGCGGCGAGCGCCCCCGCAACCGGCGACGTCGCCCGTGACCGCCTGCGCCTGCGTCCTCCCGAACCCCGCGAGACGTGAACGTGCCCGGGAACGTTGACGTATCCGGGCCGCGGCCCCTGCGGCAGCCGTCGTCGCCATGACCTGGCTCCGCCGCTACGCCGCACTCGTCCGCGCCGCCTGGCTCGTCGACCTCCAGTACCGCGCCGCCGTCGTCATCTGGCTGCTCTGGGGGATCACCGAGCCCGCTATCTCGCTCGGCATCTGGTGGGCGATCTCCGCCGCCGGGCCCGTCGCCGGCTACGCGCAGGGCGACTTCGCGCGCTACTTCTTCGCCGTCATCCTCGTCAACCAGCTCACGCTCGCCTGGGACGCGTACTACATCGACCGCTGGATCCGCAACGGCGAGATGAACTTCCGCCTCGCACGGCCGATGAACCCGATCCACGAGGCCATCGCCGACAACATCGCGTACAAGCTGCGCACGGGCGGCATGGTCCTCGTCCTCTGGCTCGTCCTCGCCGCCGTCTGGACCGCCGTGCGCATCCCCGTCCACCCCGGGCGCTGGGCGCTCGCCGCCGTCGCCATCCTCGCCGCCGCCGCGATCCGCTTCCTCAACAACTTCGCCACCGGGCTCCTCGGCTTCTGGACCACCCGCGTCCTCGCGCTCCTCGACCTCCAGTTCGGCCTCGGCCTCTTCCTCTCCGGCCGCATCGCGCCGATCGAGCTGCTCCCGCCGGCCGTGCAGCGCATCGCCGCGCTCACCTGGTTCCCCTACACGCTCGCGTTCCCCGTCGAGCTGCTCACCGGCACGGCCGCCACGACCGCGGACGTCGCCCGCGGCTTCATCGGTCAGGCCGCCTGGCTCGCGCTCTGGCTCGGCGCCTACCTCCTCGTCTGGCGACGCGGCCTGCGCCACTACGGCGCCGTCGGCGGATGAGCGCGCTCCCTCTCGGCGCCCGCCTGCGCCGCGCCGTCGCCCTCGTCGCCGCGCTCTGGCGTGCGAACCTCGCCGAGGAGCTCCAGTACCGCGCGAACTTCGTCGCCAGCCTCTTCAGCACCGTGTTCTGGCTCGCGCTCGCGGTCCTCACCGTCGCGCTCTTCTTCCGCCAGACCACCTCGCTCGGCGGCTGGAGCTTCTGGGAGGTCGTCGCCCTCCTCGGCGTCTTCAACACGCTCGCCGGCGTCGTCGAGGCGTTCCTCCGTCCCGGCATCGGCCGCCTCGTCGAGGACGTCCGCTCCGGCGCGCTCGACCTCGTCCTCGCCCGCCCCGCCGAGCCCCAGCTCTACATCTCCTTCCGCCGCATCGACATCTGGCGCATCGCCGACATCGTCCTCGGCCTCGCCCTCTCCGCCTTCGCGCTCGCCCACACCGGCCACCTCCCCGGCCCCGGCGCCATCCTCGCCTTCCTCGCCACCCTCGCCGCCGCGGCCGCCATCATCTACGCGATCTGGATCGCGCTCATGAGCCTCACCTTCTGGTTCGTCGCCGTCGAGAACGTCTCCGTCCTCTTCGACGCCGTCTACGAGGCCGCCCGCTACCCGGCGTCCGCCTATCCCGGCGCGCTGCGCTTCCTGTTCGTCTACCTCATCCCGATCGCCTGGACGACGACGATCCCCGCCTCCGCGCTCACCGGCCGGCTCCGCCCCGCCGCGGCGGCCACGACGCTCGCCGTCGCCCTCGCCGCGCTGGCACTTACGCGCCTCCTCTGGCGTACGGCGATCCGCAGGTACACGAGCGCGGGGGGGTGAGTGGGCCCGCGGAACCGGAGGCCGCCGGGTCCGGTTCGGTGGAGAGCCGCGTCCGCCGAGCCAGGAGCCGCGATGGCGAGCGAACGACCAGCGTCCGGGCGGGGGCCCGAACGCGCCGCCCCTGCGCCGCCGATCTACGGCGAGGATCTCGCCCACATCCACCACGTCGGCTTCGGCGACCTCGCCCGCGACGCCGCGCCCGCGCTCGTCGAGGAGCTGCGGCGCGCCGGGATGACAGGCGGGCTCGTCGTCGACCTCGCCTGCGGGAGCGGGATCCTGGCGCGGGAGCTGGGCGCCGCCGGCTACGACGTCCTCGGCGTGGACGTATCGCCCGCCATCATCGCGCTTGCGCGGGCGACGGCGCCCGCGGCACGCTTCGTCGTCGCCTCCCTGAGCGAGTTCCGGATCCCGGAGTGCGCCGCCGCCTTCTGCATCGGCGAAGGACTCGGGTACCTGGAGCCCGATCGGGACCGCGTCGACCTCGACGCGCTCGTCGCGCGCGTCCACGACGCGCTGGCCCCCGGCGGGGTGTTCGCGTTCGACGTCCTCGAGCGCACCGACGACGCGCCGATGCGGTACGAGGTGGAGCGCCGGGCCGGGGTGGCGCGTGCGGACGGAGGTCTCGGAGGACGTGGCGGCGTCGATCATCACGCGTCGCATCACGACGGCCCGCGAGATCGGCGGCGAGGTCCGCACGACGACCGAGGTGCACCGCGTATTTGCGTTCCCGGCCGAGGACGTCGCCCGCACGGTGCGGGCGCGTGGGTTCTCGGTGCGCCTGGTCCGCGCCTACGGCGCCGCGGCGCTGGCGCCCCGCCGGGTCGGCGTCGTCGCGCGAAAGCCGCGCGGATGACCACGGACCATCCCCGGACCTGACGACAGGCCGCACGACGGCGGCCAGGGAGGAGCCAATGGGTGGGAGCGATCCGACGCCGGTGCGGTTCGAGTGCAGCGAGCCGATCCTCCGCGTCGAGGACATGGAGCGCAGCCTCCGCTTCTACACGGACGGCCTCGGCTTCCGCAACGCGAGCTGGGGCGACGACGCCTTCACCAGCGTCTCCCGCGACGGCGCCTCCCTCTACCTCTGCCGCGGCGGGCAGGGCCGCGGCGGCGCCTGGGCCTGGATCGGCGTCGACGACGTCGAGCGACTCTTCGAGGAGTACCGCTCCCGCGGCGTGCCGATCCGCTGCCCCCCGACGAATTACCCCTGGGCGCTCGAGATGCAGGTCGAGGACCCCGACGGCAACGTGCTCCGCTTCGGCTCCGAGCCGCGCCTCGACCGCCCGTTCGCGGAGTGAGCCGGGGCGGGCGGCGC
>JADGGV010000415.1 GCA_019689775.1 Gemmatimonadota bacterium | reverse complement strand
GGCGCCAGGAACCCCGCCCCGCTCTTCGGCTGCGGCGCGCGCTCACTTCCCCAGGTTGGACCCGCTCGACCCTCTCCGCTCCGCCCGTGCGCCGTAGCAAAGGACGGGCCGGCGCGCCGCGCGGCGACCGCACCCGCTACACATTGCCTTCGTAGAACGCGAGGAGGGCGGCGCCGAGCCCCGCCATGGTGTGCTCGGCCGCCACTACGGCGACGGGCAGCCCCAGCTCCCGCGCGCTCGCCGCGGTCACCGGACCGATGCACGCGACCACGGCCGCGCCGGCCGCCGGTCCCACGGCCTCGACGAAGCCGCGCACCGTTGACGGCGAGGTGAACGTAAGCGCGTCCAGCTCGCCCGCGTCGAGCCGCCGACGGATCTCCTCGGCTCCGGCAGCATCGCGGACGGCGCGATACGCCTCGACCTCGTCGACCTCTCCGCCGAGCTCCCGCAACCGTTCCGGTAGGATCTCCCGTGCGCCCGCGGCGCGCGGGAGGAGGATCCGCGCACCGGCCACCGAGCCGCCGGCCGCCATCGCGTCGATCAGCGACTCCGCCACGTACTCCGACGGCACCAGGTTCGCCCGAACGCCACGCGCGCGCAACGCCGCGGC
This sequence comes from Gemmatimonadota bacterium, assembly GCA_019689775.1. Classification (GTDB taxonomy): domain Bacteria; phylum Gemmatimonadota; class Gemmatimonadetes; order Longimicrobiales; family RSA9; genus JADGGV01. The sequence continues at coordinate 3,406 of JADGGV010000415.1, read as the reverse complement.
CGTCGCCGGGCCGATCGCCGCCACGCGCGCCCCGCCCAGCGCCCGCGTGTCCAGCCCCACGGCGTCGAGCGCCTCCCAGAAGCGCTCGACACCGTTCACCGACGTGAGCACGATCCAGTCGTACTCGCGGACGCGCTCGGCCGCGCGCAGCAGCGGCCCCGGGTCGGGAGGCGGCACGATCCGGATCGCCGGGAAGAGCACTGCCTCCGCCCCCTGCGCCTCCAGCCAGGCGACGAACTCCGCCGACTGCTCGCGCGCGCGTGTCACCACCACGCGCCGCCCGAACAGCGGCCGTCGATCGAGCGGCATCGCCTCGGCGCTCGGCACCCCGCGCACCACCTCGAACGGGACGCCGGCCCGCCGGAGCTCGCGCGCCTCGGCCGTCGCCGCCCCATGCGCCGTGAGCGCATCGCCGGGAACGAGGCGAACCACCACGTCGTGCGTCTCCACGAGCCGCCGGAGCCGCGCGGCCACCGCCGCAGGCGCCTCGCCCGCCGCGCGCTCCTCGACGCGCGCCGCCCCCGGAGCCGGGCCGCCGGCGCCGGCGTCGACCACCACCACACCGGCGCGCGCGAGCAGCTCGGCCCCGCGCACCGTCAGCAGCCCCGGATCCCCGGGGCCCCCGCCGACGAAGTAGATCACGCCCACCGTGCGTTCGACTCCCCTGCCTGCAACGGGCCGCCCGGCCCGGCGTCATCCGCCGGCGCCACTCGCCCCCGCAACGTCGGCCGCGGCCTCGCGCAGGTCAAGCGGCGCCACCGCTTCCCGACCCGCAACGAAAAAGGCGCCCGGGGCCGTGGGGCCACCGGACGCCGTGAACGCAGAGGCGCGGAACGCTACGCCTTCCGCACTCTCCCCGCCGAGATGCACCGCGTACAGACCTTCACGTGCCGCGGCCCCTCGGCCGTCGCCACGTGCACGCGCCGAAGGTTCGGCCGCCAGGTCCGGCGGGTCTTGTTGTTCGCGTGGCTGACGTTGTTGCCGAACGTCGGCCCCTTGTTGCACACGTAGCAGCGCGCCATCCGTCCCTCCTCAGACCAGCTCGATGATCGCCACGTCCGCGGCATCCCCCGGGCGGTGCCCCAGGTGCAGCACCCGCGTGTACCCCCCCGGACGCTCCGCGTAGCGCGGGCCGATCTCGCCGAAGAGCTTGTTCACCGCCTCCTCGTGCTGGATGTCGCGCCGCACGAGCCGCTTCGCGTGCAGATCCCCACGCTTCGCCTTCGTGATGATCGGCTCCGCGAACTGCCGCAGCTCCTTCGCCTTCGCCACCGTCGTCTCCACCCGCCCGTGCAGGAAAAGCGACGTCGCCAGGTTCCGCAGCATGGCGTTGCGGTGCTCGGCCGTGCGGTTGAAGCGCCGGCCCTTCTTCCGGTGGTTCATGCCTCGTTGTCCTCTTCCGCGGCTTCGGCCGCCCCGGCCGCCGCCTGCTCCGTTCCCCGCTCCTGGTCGACGAGGTACATCTCCCCGTCCTCGCCTTCCTCAAGCCGCATCCCGAAGTGCAGATTGTGCTCGTTCAGGAACTGCCGGATCTCCTCCAGCGACTTGATCCCGAAGTTCTCGATGTTGAGCATCTGATCTTCGGTCCGCTGCACCAGGTCGCCCAGCGTGATGATGTTTTCCTTCTTCAGCGAGTTCACCGACCGCACCGACAGCTCCGCCAGATCCTCGATCGGCCGACGGAACAGATCGCGCAGCGGCCCCGGCACCTTCACCGCCCCCGGCACCGGCGGCGTCGTCTCCACCCCGCCGCTGAACCGCAGCATGTACTCCAGGTGCTTGCGCGCCAGCTCCGCGGCGTACGCCACCGCATCCTCCGGCGCCATGCTCCCGTTCGTCTCCACCAGCAACGTCAGCCGATCGAAGTCCGTGCGCTGCCCGACGCGCGTCTCCTCGACCGAGAAGTTCGCCCGCAGCACCGGGTTGTAGATCGCGTCGATCCGCACCAGGTCCACCGGCGCACCCTTCGGCAGCGGATGCTGCTCCGCCGGCACGAACCCCCGCCCCTTGTTCACGTACAGGACCATGTTCACTTCCCGGTCGTCCTGGAGCGTGAACAGATGATGGTCCGGGTTGATGATCGTCACCGGGCCCGGCTTCTCGATCGCCCGCGCCGTCACCGGCCCCGCCTTGTCCACCCGCAACTCGAGCGTCGCCTCGTCCTTGTCCTCCTCCAGCGTCAGGACGAGCGTCTTCAGGTTCTGGATGATCTGATGGACATCCTCGACCACCCCCGCGACCGTCTGGTGCTCGTGCAGCACGCCGTCCATACGGAACGCCCACACCGCCGAGCCCCGCAACGACGACAGAAGGATCCGGCGGACCGTGTTCCCCAGCGTCTGCCCGAACCCGCGCTCGAGTGGCGCCATCACGAACTGCGCCGTCCGCCCATCCTCCGAGCGCTGCACCGCCTCGACCCGCTGTGGCAGGACCAGCCCGGTGAGATCTAGCTCCACGGTCTCCCTCCCCGACCATGCGGCCGGTTCTCGAGATCACAAAACGCCGACACGCCGAGGCGCGGCGGACCCCACGCCGCCCGCGCCACGGCTTACTTCGAGTACAGCTCCACGATCAGCTGCTCCTGCACCGCCAGCGGGATGTCCGCGCGGCCCGGCCGCTCCAGCATCCGACCCGTCCGCGTCTCCGCATCCACCGCCAACCAGCGGACCACGTCCGGCCGCGTCTTCGCCTCCAGCGCCGCCTGCACCGGCAGGATGTCCTTCGACTTCGGCGCGACCTTCACCTCGTCCCCCGGCCGCACGGCGTAGCTCGGGATGTTCACCGTCCGCCCGTTCACCTGCACGTGCCCGTGCCGCACCAACTGCCGCGCCTGCCGCCGGCTCGCGCCAAAGCCCATCCGGTAGACGATGTTGTCCAGCCGCGACTCCAGCGCGACGAGCAGGTTCTCGCCCGTCACGCCCGCCTGCCGCGCCGCGTGCTCGAACAGATTCTTGAAGTAGCGCTCCGAGACCCCGTAGATCCGCTTGACCTTCTGCTTCTCGCGAAGCTGCTGCGCGTAATCCGATGCCTTCCGCCGCCGCGCCTGCGCCTGACCGTGCTGCCCCGGTGCGTAGTTCCGTCGCTCGATCGGGCACTTCTCCGTGTAGCACTTCGTGCCCTTCAGGAACAGCTTCTGCCCCTCCCGCCGGCACAGCTTGCAGACCGGCCCCGTGTAGCGCGCCATGTAGAACCGCCTTCTCCTTGGTGGTGATACGACTCCCTGGGCTTCCTCCCGCCCGGACGGCGTGGCGGTTTACACCCAAACAAAGGCGCCCAAAGGGCGCCGCAAACCCGGCTGAAGGGTCCCACTCCCGCCAACCCCCCAGCCACGCCTCACACCCGCCGCTTCTTCGGCGGCCGGCAACCGTTGTGCGGAATCGGCGTCACGTCCCGGATCGAGCGCACC
>JADGGV010000414.1 GCA_019689775.1 Gemmatimonadota bacterium | reverse complement strand
GGACTACGGGACGCGGCGCCGGCCGGGACGGGCGGGACTACGGCGACCGGCGGCCAGGCCGGGCGCCCCCGTCCTCGCCCGGGACGGCGCGAGCCGAGCGCGTTACGGCCGGGGCCGTGGCTTCTCGGGCTCGTACGTGCCGCAGATGGCGCCGTCGGCGCTCATGCGGACCTCGATCTCGCCGGCGTGGCACTGCCGGTCGCGGTTGTGGACGCAGTCGGTGGCGGTGCACGATGCCACGCGGCTGATCGCCGGGGTCGGCTGTCTCATCGGTTCGGCCATCGGTCCTCCGGGGACGGGGGAACGTGCGGCATCCACATCATAAGCCGTTGTGGGTGCAACAAATACGCCGCATTGGGCCGTCCCGGAGGCCCGGCGGTTCGGCGCCCGGCGCAAGGCCAGTCAGGTAAGTCCGTCGGCCTGAGGCGGCCGGGGGTGTTCGACCCGTGCCCGTCTGCGTGCCCCCAACCTCCGAGCCCAGGCAGTTCCGGCTCCCGCCTACGCTCCCGCTCCCGGGACACCCAACGTGCCTTGCCGTCCACGACGCGGGAGTCGGCGAACCCCGCCGGCCCTACTCCTTGTAGATCTGCACCGTCACCTTCCCGTCCGGCCCGACCCACCCGCGGTACATCCCCTCGGAGTTGAACGGCGTCGCGAAGCGGCCGTCGCGGGTGAGGATGATGACGCCGCCCTCGCCGCCGAGCTTGCCGATGCGGTCGAGGACCTCGCGGCCGGCGGTCTCGGGGTCCTTGCCGAGGTACTGGATGCGGGCGCAGATGTCGCGCGCGGCCGTGGTGCGGATGAAGTACTCGCCGTCGCCGGTGGCGGAGACGGCGCAGCTCGCGTTGTCGGCGTAGGTGCCGGCGCCGATGATCGGGGAGTCGCCGACGCGGCCCCAGCGCTTGTTGCTCATCCCGCCGGTGGAGGTGCCGGCGGCGAGGTTGCCGGCCTGGTCGAGGGCGACGGCGCCGACGGTGCCGTGCCGGGCGCCGTCGTCGTAGATGAGCGCCTCGTCGCCGCGCGGCTGCGTGGTGCCGGTCGGCTCGGAGCCGCCGACGAGGCCGATCACCGGCTTCCCCGCCTTCTTCTCCTCCGCCTTGAGCTGCTGGAGCTGGTCCCAGCGGCGCTGCGTGAAGAAGTACTTCTGGTCGACGAGCGGCATGCCGATCTGCTTCGCGAACGCCTCGGCGCCCTCGCCGACGAGCATGACGTGGGGGGACCGGTCCATGACGGCGCGGGCCAGGTCGATCGGGTTCTTGATGTGCTTGACGCCGGCGACGGCACCGGCCTTGAGCGTGGCGCCGTCCATGATGGAGGCGTCCAACTCGTTCGTGCCGGCGTTGGTGAAGACGGCGCCCTTCCCGGCGTTGAAGAGCGGCGAGTCCTCGAGGACGTTGATCGCGGCGGTGACGGCGTCGAGGCTGGCGCCGCCGCGCTGGAGGACGGCGTAGCCGGCCTGGATCGCGCGCGTCATGGTCTCGCGGTACGCCTTCTCCTGCTCCGGCGTCATGTCCGCCTTGCGGATCGTGCCTGCGCCGCCGTGGACGACCAGGAAGAAGCTCGGGCGCTCGGCCGCCGGCTGTTGCGCGTGCGCGTTCACGGCGAGCGCGGAGCCCTGGAGGAGGAGCGCGCCGGCGAGGAGCGCGGCGGAGCGACGGGGGTGTGGCATCGGCATTCGTTCTCCCGCCGGGGCCTCGCGCGAAGGCGGCGCCCCGGTCGCATCGGGGTTCGCGGAGCGGTCACTGCGGTGACGAAGTGGTGTCGCTGCTCGTCGTAGTGGTGTCGGTGATCGCCTTGAGGACGACGTCGAAGACGAGGGTGTTCCGGTCGCCGTAGGCCTGCGACGGCGGGATCACGAGCTTGCGCTCGCCGCCCTCCTTCATCCCGGGAATGGCGTCGACCCAGCCGGGGATGACGCTGTCCTTGGCGATGCGGAAGCCGGCGTTGGCGCCGATCTGGAGCCGGGTGCCGTCGGGATACCAGAGCGTGTAGTCGAAGTTCGCGCGGTTGCCGACCTGGAGCGTCCGGCCCTGGCCGACGGTAATGTCCTGGTAGTACGTGCCGGCGGCGGTCTTGGTCATCTGGGCGAGGTCGATGTTGAGGCCCGGGTAGAACTTGATCTTCGTCGGGTCCGACCAGTCGGGGTGGGAACCGTCGTCCGTGACGCTCGTGCAAGCGGCCACGGTCAGCGCGAGGCCGGCGAGCAGGGGAAGCAGACGTCGCATCGTGCGGTACTCCTGGGCAGATGTCGGATGGGTTCCCGGGAAAGTGGCGCGGTCGCGGAGATGAGGCAAGTCCGTGCCAGCCCGGGAGTTGGTCCCGTCCTTGCCCCCGGCCCGGGTCCGGGTCGGGTCGGTCACACACACAGACGGAGTGGATGCATGAAGAGAGGAATCGTCGCGTTGGCGATGGTGATGGCGTTGCCGGCCGGGGCCAGCGCGCAGGGGTTCGGGCGGTCGGGCAGCGGGATCGGCATCTTCGCGGCGGCCGGGCCGGCGCTGCCGACCGGCGACCTGGCCGATGGCTGGGACTGGGGGCTCGACGTCGGCGGCGGGATCTCGATCCCGCTCGGCAGCACGCTCGAGCTCCGGGGCGAGGTCAACTACGACCGCTTCCTGCTGGACAAGAAGAAGCTCGGGATCCCGGACAACGTCGATGGCGGCGATGCCACGTCGCTCACGGTGCTGGGCACGCTCAAGCTGCCGTTGCGGATGCAGGGGCAGTCGTGGACGCCGTACCTGGTCGGCGGCGGCGGCTACATGCGGCTGTCGCTGAGCGACTCCCCCGACTTCGCTGGGGACTTCCACGACGATCGCGCGGCGGCCGCGGTCGGCGCCGGCGCCGAGTTCCCGCTCGGCGCGTCCAACTGGGCGTTCTTCGTCGAGGGCCGCTACGTCATCGGCTTCGGCCACGACGACGCGGAGTTCGGCGATCTGGACAACGAGAACTTCGTTCCGATCAAGATCGGGCTGAGCCTGCGGCCCTGACGCCGGGCCGGCTCGAGGGCGCTGGCGCGTCGAGCGCGGATCCGCCGGGAGGCCTTGTCTCCCGGCGGATCGCGCATTTGGGGGCGGCGTGCCGGCGGCGCGGCGGTTCCGGGGAGGCCACCTTCCAGCGTCCGCGGTCGCGAACTTCCTTGCGCCCGGGCCGCCGTGACGTTAGTAGATGCAACCAGCCCCCCTGAGCGCGTCCGGCGCCAACCCGAGCTCGATCCCCCATGCGCGAGTCGCCGAACCCGTCGCACGACCTCGCCACGCTCCTAGGCGACCGCGCGGCGCAGGCGCCCGACGCGCCCGCCCTGCTCGCGCCGGGCCGCGAGCCGCTCACCGCCGCGGCCCTCGCCGCGTTCGTCCGGGCGACGGCGGCGGCCCTCGCCGCCGGCGTCGCCCTCACGCCCCGGCCGTGAGCGCCCTGGAGTTCCCCGCACCGCCGCCGACCGCCGCGGAGGTCCACCTCTGGACCGTCCCGCTCGCGCCGGCCGACCCGGCCCGTCTCGCCGCGCTCGCCGCCACGCTCGCCGGCGACGAGCGAGCGCGCGCCGGCCGCTTCCGCGCCGAGGCGGCGCGCCGCCGCTTCGTCGTGACGCGCGGCACGCTGCGCACGTTGCTCGGCGCCTATCTTGGGATCGAGCCGGCGCGTATCCTCCTCGAGACCGGGCCGCACGGCAAGCCCGCCCTCGCCCACACCGGCGCCGCCGCGCCGCTCCGCTTCAACCTCGCGCACGCCGACGACCTCGGCGTGATCGCCGTCGCCTGGGGACGCGACGTCGGCGTCGACATCGAGTCCCGCGCGCGCCGCGTCGAGCCGCTGGCCATCGCGGACCGCTACTTCGCGCCCGAGGAGGCCGCCGCGCTCCGCGCGCTGCCGCCCGACGCCGCCCGTGCCGAGTTCCTCCGCCTCTGGGTCTGCAAGGAGGCCGTCGCCAAGGCGCTCGGCCTCGGCCTCGCCCGCTGCGACCTGGCCCGCCTCCGCATCGAGCTGCCGCCGGACGCACCACCCCGCCTGCACCCCGACGCGC
>JADGGV010000413.1 GCA_019689775.1 Gemmatimonadota bacterium | reverse complement strand
GGTGACGGTGCAGCGGGCGGCGGCTAGGGGCGGCGTGCGTCGGAGGCGGGGATCGGCCGGGCGTCGCGAAGGAGCTGGCGCAGCTCGTCGTCGAAGAGGCCGTGGAAGCGGCCGCGGGGGATGAGCGCCTCGAAGGAGGCGCGGTCGGCGCCGTCGCGGAAGAAGTGGACGACCTGGACGAGGCCGAAGCCGAGGCGGCCGGTGCCGGCCATCGCGTCGCCTGCGAGGCGGGCGATCCAGGTGCGGCCGGCGTGGGTGAAGGCGCGGGCGTCGGGCGGCGCGGGGCACGGCGAGGCGGCGTTGCCGTTGGGGGAGGTCATTCGGAGAACCCGTCGGGGCCGGAATAGTCGACGTAGAAGGTGTCGTCCTCGTGGAGGCGCAGGCGGCGGAGCCGCATGGGAGCGGGGAGCGCGGCCTCGAGGCGTGGCCAGAGGTAGAGGAGGATATTCTCGCTCGTCGGGATCGCCTTTCCCGGGGCGAAGTCGGGGATGGCGTGGTTCAGGTGCTGGTGGTCTAGCGGCGCGAGCACGTGCTCGCGGAGCACGGCATCGAGGCGCTCGAGGTCGGCGGAGAAGCCGGTGGTCGGGTCGACGGGGCTCTCGACCGAGACCTCGAGCAGATAGTTGTGGCCGTGGCCGACGGGGTTTGCGCAGGCGCCGAAGACGCGCCGGTTCTCATCCTCGCTCCAATCGGGCCGATAATAGCGATGGGCCGCGGAGAAGCGGATCTTTCGGGTCAGTCGGGCGAGCGCCATTGGGGAATGGTACGGGCGAGCGGGCGGTGCGTCCAGAGGCGGCGCGGGCGGTGTGGCCGGATACTTGCGGCCGGTGCGAGCGGACCGAAGCGCGCGGCTGCGCATCGGGCGCCGCCGACACCTTCACGGGGGATGGGTCGCCGGGAGGCGATCCGGTGGGAATGCGAGATGCACGAGGCATGGGACGCGTAGCCGGCGACGGCCCGCCGGAGATCGGCGCCGCGTGCCGGGCCGGGGCGGTCGCCGGCCGACCGTCCGCCGTCGCCCGTTCGGGTGCACTCCCTCACCGCAGGGACACGTGAAGCTGGCGACGATGCATTCGGTTACGAACCCGATGGCGGGACGCCACACCGTTCGGATCCTCATCGCCGAGGATCACCTCGACAGCCGGGACGCACTCCGGGCGCTGCTGGAGGCCTTCGGCTACGCGGTCGTCGTCGCGACGAACGGGCAGGAGGCGGTGGACGCGGCGTTGAACGAGACGCCGGATCTGATCCTGATGGACATCATGATGCCGGTGCTGGACGGGTTCGAGGCGACGCGGCAACTGCGGCGGCGGCCGGAGACGCGGCGGACGCCGATCATCGCCGTGACGGCGATGGAGGGCGCGCGCGAGCTGGCGCTGCACGCCGGCGCCGACGACTACGTGCGCAAGCCGATCGACATCCGGGTCCTGCTCGCGAAGGTGAACGGGCTGCTCGAGCGGGAGGGCGAGCGGCCGGCGTGAGCGGCCGGCGCGGCACGAGCGACGAGGGGCGCCCGATCGGATCGGATCGGGCGCCCCTCGTCGTCTTTGGCGGCGGCCGGCCGGGCTCGGCGCGCCGGCTCACGCGGCGGCGTCCGTCTCGGCGACCTGGAGCGCCCGCAGCACATCCTCGCCGTAGAAGAGGCGGATGTACTTGGCCTGCACGGGCGTGATTTTGCGCACGGCCCAGACGAGCTCGACGTAGTTCGGCTCGACCGGCAGGTGGATCGGGTGCATCCCCGCCTCGGCCGGCAGGTGGTTCCCCTTGCGGTTGTTGCAGGTGGAGCACGCCGTGACCACGTTCTCCCAGGAGTTGTCGCCGCCGCGGGAGACGGGGACGATATGGTCGCGGGTCAGGAACTCGCGGCCGCGGAGCTCGGAGCGATGGCGCCCGCAGTACTGGCAGCGGTAACCGTCGCGGGCGAAGAGGAACGTGTTGGTGACCTGCCGGCGGTACTTGCGGGGGACGTGGATGTAGCGAACCAGGCGGATGACGGTCGGGCACGGGAGGTCTCGCTTCGCGGACCGGAAAACCCGGGTGTCGTCCACCTCGAGGATCTCCGCCTTCTGGTCGATGACCAGCCGGAGCGCCCGTCGGACGGGCAGGATGGTGAGAGGCTCGAACGAGGCGTTCAGCGCCAGACAGCCCATGCTCGTAGCGGCTTCCTCCTCCTGGGTGGCCCGTATTCTACCTCGCGGCCGCAGCTTTGTTCTCGCCCGAACGACCTGGATGCAGCAACGTTAGCGGCGCACCGTCGCGGAAGGCAATACGTCTCGGCGCGGAACGGCTCCCACCGAGTCCGCCCGCTCCGTTCCGCTCCCGCGGTCGCATGCGCTCACGTTCCCGGCCGTTCGGAAGCGGGAGCGTGACCGGGCCGGACCTGGCCTCACAGGAGGGAGATGGGGTCGCGATCGAGGATCAGGCGGAGCTCCGCGGCGCCAGGCTTGAGCGTGTAGTGGCGGAGGATGCGGTGGCCGATCCGGCCGATGGGGCCGGGCGTGGGGGAGCGGAGGAGGAAGTGCCAGCGCCAGCGGTTGCGGATGCGGTCGACGGGGCACGGTGCGGGCCCGAGGACCTCGACGCCGGCGGTCCCGTCGGCCTCGACCGCCGCGCGCACCCAGGCGGCGGCCGCGTCGGCGGCTTCCTGCACGGCGATCTCGGCGGTCCCGCTCACGACGACGTTCAGCAGGCGCGAGTGCGGCGGGTAGTTCGGCCCGCGGCGCTCGTCCAGCTCGCGCGCGGCGAAGGCGGCGAAGTCGTGGTCGACGGCGGCGCGGATGGCGTAGTGGCCGGGGAGCGCGGTCTGCACGATCACCTGGCCGCCCCTGGGGCCGCGGCCGGCGCGGCCGCTCACCTGGGTGAGGAGCTGGAAGGTCCGCTCGCTAGCGCGGAAGTCGGGGAGGTTCATGCCGACGTCCGCGTTGATGACGCCGACGAGCGTGACGCCGGGGAAGTCCAACCCCTTGGCGATCATCTGCGTGCCGAGAAGGATGTCGACCTCGCCACGCTCGACGCGCGAGAGGATGTCGTGGTGCGCCCACTTGGCCGAGGTGGTGTCCACGTCCATGCGCGCGACGCGGGCCGCCGGGAAGGTCTCGGTCACGGTGCGCTCGACCTGCTCGGTGCCGATGCCGCGGAAGGAGAGGTCGCCGGAGCCGCAGGCGTCGCAGGTGACGGGCGGCGGCTCCTCGTGAAAGCAGTAATGGCAGACCAGGCGCCGGCGCGCGCGGTGGTAGGTGAGCGACACGTTGCAGTTGGCGCAGTGCCAGACGGCGCCGCAGTCGCGGCACTGCACGAACGTGGAGTAGCCGCGGCGGTTCAGGAGCAGGATCGTCTGCTCGCCGCGCTCGAGCCGGAGGCGAATGGCGTCGACGAGCACGTCGGAGAGCCCGCCCTCGGCGACGCGCGGCCGCTTCCCGGCCGAGTCCTCCGCCGCGCCCCGAACCCCGCTCTCCCCCTCCGTCTTCGGCGCGGCCTCGCGTCCGCGCAGGTCGACCACCTGGACCGGCGGCAACGGCCGGCCCTCGATCCGCTCGGGGAGCTCGAGCAGCACGAACTTCCCCCGCTGCGCGTTGTGCCAGCTCTCCAGCGCGGGCGTGGCGCTCCCGAGCACGCACACCGCGCCGCACAGGCGCGCGCGCATGATGGCGACCTCGCGGGCGTGATAGCGCGGCGCCTCGGACTGCTTGTAGCTCCCCTCGTGCTCCTCGTCGATGACGATCGCCCCGAGGTCGGCGATCGGCGCGAAGACCGCGGAACGGGCGCCGACGGCGATGCGCTTCTCCCCGCGGCGGAGCGCGCGCCAGGCGTCGTAGCGCTCGCCATCCGAGAGCGCGGAGTGGAGGACGGCCACGGCGTCGCCGAAGTGGGCGCGGAAGCGCGCGACGGTCTGCGGGGTGAGCGCGATCTCGGGCACGAGCACGATGGCGCCCCGCCCCTGCCGCTCGACGACCTCCCGGAGCAGCTCGATGTAGACGAGCGTCTTACCGGAGCCGGTGACGCCGCGCAGGAGGAAGGGG
>JADGGV010000412.1 GCA_019689775.1 Gemmatimonadota bacterium | reverse complement strand
GGGGCAGGGTTGGGCCCCCGGGGGGGGGGGGGGGGCGCCGGGGCCGCGGGCCGCCCGGCGCCCCGCGCACGCATCACGCTCGAGCGTGGAGCCACACGATCACCGGTGCGGGGGTCGATACCTGGCAGGCCCTCGGGGCGACGGCTTCGGCGTGCGGCCGCCGCGCCTCATATCGGGTCCGGAAAATCGGTTTGGCCTTCCCGCTCCCGGTTACGCCCCGGCTCCCGGCCGTTCGGGAGCGGGAGCGAAAGCGAAAGCGAAACGGACCTGGGCGGCCTTCGCAGCAGACGTCGGCACGGCCCAGATCGAGGGTTGCGTGGTCGTCTCGGAGGACGGACGGCGTGCCGGAGGTGCTACGCCGGCCGCGAATCGAAGAGGCCATCGTCGCGCAGGCGGCGCTCGGCGCTCATCCGAGCACCCGCTCCGCCCGATGCCTCCAGGTGAGCCCGGCGGCGACCTGCTCCCGCGCCGTCCGGCCCAAAGCGGCGCGGAGCTGCGCGTCGGCGAGCACCCGCCGAAGCGCCCGCTCCCACGCGGCGACGTCGGTCGGGGGGATCAGCAGGGAATTCTCGCCGTCGCGGAGCACTTCGCGGAGGACGGGGAGATCCGAGCAGAGGAGGCACTTCGCCGCAGCCATGTACTCGAAGAGCTTGAGCGGCGACATCCAGCGGGAGGTGTCGCCGCGGCCGCCGGCAACGGCCACGCGCTCCTGGTACGGCGCCAGGACGACCGCGAAGCCGCTGAGATAATCGGGGACCCGGCGCGGCGCGACGAACCCGTGGAAATGCAGGTTGGGCCGGTCGTACCGCGCGCGGCAGGCGGCGACCTCCTCCCGGCCTCCCCCGATCACGTGGAAATCCACCTCGGGCATGCGCGCCGCGAGCGCCGCGATGATCTCCACGCCGCGGCCCGGATAGAGGCTGCCGATGTAGCCGACGGGTGTGTCGCCCGCGAGGCGGACGGGCGCCGAGGACGCCGAGGCGATGGACGGGTCCGCGGCGTCGTGTGCGACGACGATCTTCTCCGGCGACAATGTCGGAAAGAGGCGCAGGTACTCGCGGCGGAGCGCGTCGGAAATGACGACAAGCCGGAGGAAGCTCGGCCGGGCGAAGAGCGCGGCCTGGGTTCGGCGCGCGGCCCGATGCGGCGGCGGCGCGTGCGCCTCGTACATCAGCGGAACGCCCGCGCCCGCCACCATCGACAGCGCATAGATGGCCCTGCCGTACACCAGATCCAGCCGGTTCGCCCGCGCGCGGAGCGAGCGCGCGGCGGCCAGGGCGTAGGCCGCGGCGCCGACCAGCCGCAGGCGCGGCCGCGGGTGTTTGACGATCGTGTACGCGCGCTCGGTCCCATAATGCTCGTGATCGTCCTCCCCTCGGTCCGCCCCCTGAACCGCGTGCAACTCCACGTCATGACCGAGGTCCGCGAACGCCTCGCACATCCGCATCACCTGGATGCTGTTCGCGGTGTGCGACGGGATGACCGACGCGGAGAGGTAGGCGATTCTCATTCTGAGACCGCGCACGGGCGGCGCCGCACGGGGCGCATCAGACCGGAGATGTGTCGGGCTGCCGCGCCGCGCGGCGCGTGCCGGCGTCCCGGGCGGCGGCCATCCCGGCGCGGGCGCGCGCCAGGTAGAGCAGCAGCGCGAGGAGAGCCGGCAGGATCTGGAGCTTGAAGCGGACGGCCGCGCCGAGATTGCCGTACGAGACGGCGGCGTACGCGGCGGACCAGATCAGGATCAGCAGCACGACCCAGACGATGACCGGGTCGCGGAGGTCGCGCCAGCGAGCGCGATAGCCCCCGACCATCGCCAGCCCGAGGAGCGCCAGGTTCTCGATGCCGGCGGCCAGCCCGAAGGCCGAGGGTACGTCGCCGGGGAGCGGCCGAAAGAGCGCCGTGAACATCCCCAGCGGGAGAAACACGAGGAGCCCCGCCGGGCGAGTGATGTCCACCGGCGGTTCCTGCGCCGAGCCCCCGTGGGCGAAGCCCTGCGCCAGGCTCGCCATCGCGGCGAGCACCTCGCCCGGCGAGGCCATGCCGATCTTCTGCATGAGGACCCGGCCGAGGATCAGCACCGCGGCAACGCCCGCGGCCGCCGCGGCCAGGCGCGCGGGCGTGCCGCGGAGGCGCCGCAGCCCGACGAGCAGCGTCGGGACGAGCAGAATCGGCCCGAGCCAGATCCGGACGCAGGCGGCGAGGAGCGTCCCGGCAGCGATCGGAAGGAGATAGACCCCCCGCCGTCGCCGAAGCCAGCCGACCGCGCCATACTCGCAGAGGCCGATGCCGACGAGCACGACCGGATCCTTCCCGACGATCGACGACCAGAAGAGTACGGACGGGAACAGGGCGATGAAGTAGAGGACGCGGACGTCCTCTCGCCCGAGCGCAAGGACGGCTGCGCGGTATGTCAGGTAGACCCCGAGAAGGCCCAGCATCGAGAAGCTGAGCTTGAGGGCGTGGTACGAGCCGCCGAGCGGGCGCGCCAGCAGCCACGCCACGGCCAGCGTGTTGCTCGTACCGTCGATCAGCCCGACGCCGGCGCCGAAGTCGGGGAGTTGCGCCTTCTGGTAGTAGACATACGCGTCGAGACCCCAGTAGTGGAGCTCGTACGGGAGCATGAGTCCGAGGGCGACGAGCACCTTCACGCCCCAGATCCGCACCAGCGCCCGCCGGTCCGCGGCCGGCGCCGGCCAGAGGAGCAGGCTCATTCCCAGAGCCATCGCCCAGAGACAGGCGACGAGGTAGTCGGCGGCCATGTCGCCGTGCGGGACGTTGCGCCCGAACGACGCGACGATGCCCAGGATCAACGGCGTGATGGCGCCGATCCCGCCAGCCACGACCAGCTCGCCGGCGCGCCTCATGACGGGACCGCCTCCGCCGCGGCCCGAACGCCGACCGCCCGCGCGCCGAGCTCCGCCAGCAACGTCGCGTAGCGCGCGCAAACCGCGTCCAGGTCGAACTCCTCCTGTATGCGCCGCCTCGCCGCCTCGCCGAGTCGCCGGCGTCCTTCGCGCCCGAGCGCGACGAGTCGACTCAACGCCGCCGCCAGCGCCTCATCGTCCCGGGGCGCAACCACGAGGCCGGTCCGCCCCACCAACCTCGCCGCATCACCGACGTCGGTGACGACGCAGGGAACCCCCGCCGCCATCGCCTCCCCGACGACGTTCGGCATTCCCTCGCTCAGCGAGGACAGCGCCAGCACGTCGAGCGCGGGCATCACGTGTGGCAGGTCCCGGCGATCCCCGAGCATGTGGACACGGCCGGCGAGGCCGAGCTCGCGCACCCGCGACGCGAGAACGGCGTTCGACGGCTCGACCTGACTTCCCGCCAGAACGAAGTGGACGTCCGGCATTGCGACGCCGATCCGGCTGGCGGCGCGCAGGAACGTGTCATGGTCCTTGATCGGAGTGTATCGGGCGACGAGGCCGACGAGCACCGTCGCGGGGGCGACGCCGATCTCACTGCGCAGGTGGGCATAGCATGCCGCGCACGGCTGGAACACCGTCGTGTCGAAGCCGTTCGGGATCACCTCCCACCGCCGTGGGCGGTATCCGATCCGCGCATGCGCATCCTTGCCCGCGAAGGAGTTGACGAGCACGACGTCGGGCCTGGCGGACCACCGCGCGAGGAGGCCGATCACGGCGCACGTCGCGAGCGGGAGGTGGCGCCACTCCGTACCGGCCCGGCGGATGCTCCACGCCAGCACCGGAACACCGGTCATCCGCGCGGCGAGGGTTCCGAGAAGATCGGCGTGGTACATCCAGGTCAGCAGGATGTGCGGCCGACTGCGCGCCAGCTCCCGGCGGAGGCGGATCAGGCCGCGCGGATCGGGCAGGCCGGGACGCATCCCCAGGGCCAGCACCGGAATGGCCAACTCACGGATGGCCGGGCCGAATGTGCCCTCGTCCGCGAGCGACACCACGCGCGAGTCGAAGGCGCGCCGATCGAGGCGGCTCAGGAGCTTGAAGAGCATCGCCTCGGCGCCGCCGGTGCCCAATGTGGTGATGAGATGGAGGATGCGAATCGCACCCCGCG
>JADGGV010000411.1 GCA_019689775.1 Gemmatimonadota bacterium | reverse complement strand
CCCCCCACCCCGGCAAGCCACCGTCTTGCCTCCGCCCGGGGCCGGAACCCATCTTCGCCCCGGCTCCCCGAACCCGCCGGAGGTCGCATGGCGCGCGCGAGCTCTCTCGCCGAGGGCGCCTGGTGGCGCGTGTCCGTCCCGGAAGCGACGCAGCTCCAGAAGCGGCTGCGCGAGCGCCTGGTGCCGCATCCGCCGGCCGACTTCGCGCCGCGCCTCGTCGCCGGCGCCGACATGTCGATGGCGCGCTTCGGCTCGCGCGGCTACGCCGGCATCGTCGTCATCGACGCCGAGACCATGGAGACGGTCGAGACGGCGACGTCGATCGTCGACCTCGAGTTCCCCTACGTCCCCGGCCTGCTCAGCTTCCGCGAGCTGCCCGCGATCGTCGCCGCCTGGGAGCGGCTCGAGACGCGCCCCGACGTCGTGATCTTCGACGGCACCGCCATCGCGCACCCGCGGCGCTTCGGCATCGGCGCGCACGGCGGCGTGCTGCTCGACGTGCCGTCGATCGGCTGCGCGAAGTCGCTCCTCGTCGGCTCGCACGGGCCGCTCGGCGACGCGCGCGGCAGCACGGCGCCGATCGTGCACGGGGGAGAGGTGGTGGGCGCGGCGGTGCGGACGCGGCCGGGCGTCAAACCGGTCTACGTCTCCGCGGGGCATCGAATGGACCTGCCGACGGCGATCGACATCGTCCTGCGCATGTGCGTCGGCTTCCGCGAGCCGGAGACGACGCGGCGGAGCCACCGCCTGGTCAACGAGCTGAGGCGGCTGGCGGAGCCGTGAGCGGGCGCGTCCTCCCCACCGGCGCCGCGGCCGCCGCCGTTGCCGCCCGGCGCGCGGCCTGGTCCCACGTCGCGGCCGCGGTTGCCGTCGCCATCCTCGCCGCGTGCCGGGGCGCCCAGGAGCTGGATGCGCCGGCGCCGCGCATCACCGCGGACGTCGATTCGCTCCCGCCGCTCCCGCCGTCGACGATCGAGGCGCCGATCACGTACGATCTCTCGCCCGTCGTCGCGGCGCTCGAGCGCGCCGTCCCGCGCCGCCTCGGCGACCTCGACGAGCGTCACCCGGTGCCGTCCAACTCGCGGGCGCACTTCGCGTTCGCGGCCGAGCGCGAGCCGTTCCACATCGCGCTCTCCGGGCGTACCGCCCGGATGGAGGCGGTCGTCCACTACATGGGGCGCGGCTGGTACAACCCGCCGCTCGCGCCCGAGGTGAGCGCCTCCTGCGGCACGGACGGCGAGCGGCCGCGCGCGCGCATCGAGGTGGCGACGTCGCTTTCGCTCACGCCCTCGTGGCGGCTGCGCGGCCGCACCACGGTCGGCCGCGTCGAGCCGTACAGCGACGAGCCTCGCGACCGCTGCAAGGTCACGTTCCTCAAGGTGGACGTCACCGACCGGGTCGTCGCGGCGGCGCGCCGCGCGCTCGAGGAGCATCGCCGGGCCGTGGACCGGAAGATCGCGGGCGTCGACCTGCGCGCGCGCGTCGAGGAGTGGTGGGCGGCGCTCCAGCGGCCGATCCACCTGAGCGACAGCCTCTGGCTCGAGATCCAGCCGACGGCCGTGCACGTGGACTCGATCGCCGGGCAGGGCACGCGGCTCGTGGCGCGCGTCGGCCTCGAGGCGACGCCGCGCATCGTCACCGGCCCGCGGCCCGAGCCCCGCGCCCGGCCGCTCCCGCCGCTCGGCGAGCACCGCGCCGGCGAGGGCCTCCACATCCTCGCCGAGGGCGTCCTCGACTACCGCACCGCCAGCCGGCTCCTCGCCCGCGAGCTGAACGGGCGGCGCCTCGGGTACGGCGGCCGCTCCGCCCGTATCCGCGACATCAAGGCCTACGGCATCGGCGGCGGGCGCGTCGCCCTGGCCGTCACGTTCTCGGGCGACGTCGCCGGCCGCATCTACTTCGTCGGCACGCCCCGCTACGACGCCGCCCGCGACGAGCTGTACGTCCCCGACCTCGACTTCGACGTCGCCAGCCAGAACGCGCTCGTGGACCGGCTCGAGTGGCTGAAGAGCGTCGGCCTCGGCGACGTCCTGCGCGAGCGCGCGCGCTGGCCCGCCACCGGCCTGATCCGCATGGGCGTCGAGGAGCTGCTGAAGGGCTTGAACCGCGAGATCGCGCCGGGCGTGCGGCTCTCCGGCGTCGTCAGCGACACGCGCGTGCTCGGCGTGCACGCCTCCCGGCGCGCGGTCGTCGTGCGAGCGGAAGTCATCGGCCGCGCCCGCCTCGACGTCCGCCCGCGCGACCGCTGAGCCGGCCGGATCGGCCGCGGGCGCGCATCTCGACGCCCACCCGCTCGCCCGCCGACCGCGGGGCAAACGAACCCGTGCTCGATCGGCAACGCGGACGACCGGGCACGGGCCGTGGGACGACGCGCTTTCGCTAGTCGGCCGGGATCGCGCTCGGCGCCGCCTCGAGCCGGCGCTTCAGGTGCGGCGGCGGGAAGCCGAGCACGTCGTCCGGGTCGAGCACCTCCTCGCCCGGCGCCGCGTCGATCCCGGCGATCCCCTCGAACACGCGCAGCGCGAACGCCACCTTCCCGAACGGCGCGCTGACCTGAAGCCCGCGGACGTGCGGCCGCACCCGCTCGAACATCTCGCGCGCGATCGCGATCCCCTCCTCCAGCGCGAACTCCTTCCCCCGCTCGCTCGCGCGCCGCATCCGCTCCACGACCGCCGGCGGCACGACCACGCCCGGCACCTCGTTCGCCAGGAACTCGGCGTTGCGCGCGGAGACGAGCGGCCAGATCCCGGCGACGATCGGGATCCAGATCTTCCGCTTCTCCAGCTCCGCGATGAACTCCAGGAGCTGGTCGGGATCGAAGACCGGCTGCGTGATCGCGTACTCCGCGCCGGCCTCGACCTTCCAGTAGAAGCGCTCCAGCTCCTGGTCGCGGTCGACGGCGCCCGGGTTGACGCCGACGCCAATCGCGAACGACGTCGGCTCGCCGATCGGGTTGTTCCCCGGATCCAGCCCGCGGTTCAGCCGCGTGACCAGGTTCGTCAGCCCGATCGAATCGATGTCGAAGACGGCCGTCGACTCGGGGTACGGCCCCATCTTCGGCGGGTCGCCCGTGATCAGCAGCAGGTTGCGCACCCCGAGCGCGTGCGCGCCGAGCAGGTCCGAGAGCATCCCGAGCAGGTTGCGGTCGCGGCAGGAGTAGTGCAGCACCGTCTCGATCCCCACCGTCTGCTCGATCAGCACCGCCGTCGGCAGCGCGCCCATCCGCATCTGCGCTCGCGGCCCGTCCGGAACGTTCACCGCATCCACGCCGGCGCGCTTCAGCAGGCGCACGCCCGCCAGCATCTTCGCCGGGCTGATCCCCTTCGGCGGCACGATCTCGACCGTCGTAACCAGCTCGCCCGCCGCGATCTTGCGGCCCCAGGCCGAGCGCTCCGCCAGCGGCTTCGCCTCGACCGCCGGCGCCGGCAGCTCGTCCACCGACACCTGAAGCCGCGCGCCGCCCGGCGCCGTCGCCCGCACCGCGTCCGCGATCCGCTTGATGTGATCCGGCGTCGTGCCACAGCAGCCGCCGACGAACTTCGCCCCCGCGCGGATGAGCCGCTGCGCGAACTTCGCCATGTACTCCGGCTCGGCCATGTACATCTTCCGGCCGGAGATCTCGCGCGGCAGCCCCGCGTTCGGCTGCGCCGAGAGCTTCCGCCCCGTGACCGGCGCGATCCGCTCGATCGCCTCCAGGATCCCCGCCGGCCCGACCGAGCAGTTGAAGCCGATCACGTCCGCGCCCCACTCGTCGAGCCGCGCCGCGCACACCTCCGGCGCCGTGCCGAACGCCGTCGTGCCGTCCTCCTGGATCGTCATCTGCGCCACGACCGGCAGGTCGCACGCCTCGCGCACGCCGAGCAGCGCCTGGTGGATCTCCGACAGGTCGCTGAACGTCTCCAGCACGAAGAAGTCGACGCCGCCCTCCAGCAGCCCCTCCGCCTGCTCGCGGAAGATCGCCCGCGCCTCCGCCAGCGACGTCGGCCCGTACGGCTCGATCCGGATCCCCAGCGGCCCGATCGCGCCGCCCACCAGCGCCC
>JADGGV010000410.1 GCA_019689775.1 Gemmatimonadota bacterium | reverse complement strand
GCCCCGTTTCCGCCCAGGCCCGAAGTTGGACCCGATGTGCTCACCGCCCGCAGTCGAACCCGCCGTTCCCGCCCGAAGTTCGGCCCGAAGTTCTCGCCCGCAGTTCCCGCCCCGGAGTGCTGGGTACCCCCTGGACGCCCTCGAAAACCACGGTAACGTCCAGGGGATGCCTGCGCTCCTCCTCGCCGCTGCCGTCGCGCTCCAGGTCGTCGGCGCCCCGGCCGCCACGCCGGGCACCCTCGTCCAGGGACCGGTGCGGTTCCACTTCGCCCCGGGCGCCGAGGGACTCGCCCGCCGGCTCGCCACGCTCGTCGGCGGCTACCGCCCGCTCCCGGGGCTCCCGCCCGACGCGCTCCGGCGCGGCCCGCCCGTCGAGGTCTATCTCGCGCCGACGCCCGCCGCGTTCGATGCGCTCACCGGCCACGCCGCCCCCGACTGGGGCGCCGGCGCCGCCGCGCCCGAGGCCGGCGTCGTCGTGCTCCCCGCGTACTACTCGCGCCGGGCCGACGAGTCGCAGCTCGGCGAGATCCTGCGCCACGAGCTCGCCCACATCGGCCTCCACCGCTACCTCGCGCCGGCCCGCGTGCCGCGCTGGTTCGACGAGGGGTATGCGACCTGGGCCGCCGGCGGCCTCGACTGGGAGTCCGCGTGGCTCATCCGCGTCGCGTTCGCGCTCCACCGCGCGCCGCCGCTCGACTCGCTCGAGCTCGAGTTCCCCGCCGGCGAGACCGACGCCCGCGTCGCCTACCTGCTCTCCGCCACCGCCGTCCAGGCGCTCGCCACGCGCGCCGGCGACGTCGGCCTCGAGCGCCTCCTCCAGACCTGGCGCCGCACCGGCAGCTTCGAGGCCGCGCTCCGCCGCACCTTCGGCGTCACCTCCGGCCAGTTCGAGCGCGAGTGGCGCGACCAGGTCAAGCGCCGCTACGGCTGGCTCGTCGTCGTGAGCGACACGACCGTCTTCTGGCTCCTCGTCGCCCCGGGGCTCGTCGCCCTCTGGCTCCTTCGCCGCCGCCGCGACCGCGCCCGCCTCGAGCGACTGCGCGCCACCGAGCCGCCCGACGCGCCCGCGTTCTGGATCGAGGAACCGGCCCCGCCCTCCGAGGTACCTACGGAGGAGGACGAAACCCCGCGTCCGGGCGACGAGCGGCCGCCGCCGGCCTCGCCTTGAGCCCGGCGCCGACGACCGTTAGCTTTGCGCGCCATGACCGCGACCACGAGATCCCGCGCCACATCGACCGCGTCCCGCGCGTCGCTCCGCTTCTCCCGGATCAACCTGATCCTGGCCGGCGCCGCGCTCGCGGCGCTCGCGCTCGGCTACATCATGCTCTGGAAGGGCTCGACCGTCGCCGCCCCGCTCCTCCTCACGCTCGGCTACGTCGTGCTCCTCCCGCTCGCCATCATCCTCTGACGGCGAGCCCCAGCGGGCGCTTAGCTCAGTCGGTCTAGAGCACCTCGCTTACAACGAGGGGGTCGGGGGTTCGAATCCCTCAGCGCCCACTCGAAGGGCCCGACACCGTGTCGGGCCCTTCTCGTGGGTGTCGCCCGACCCTCGGGCGCACCGCCGGGACCGCAGCGGCCGGCAGCCGCGTCAGCGGGTTCAGTAGACGACGATGAACATGACCCACCACGAGCTCGGCGCACCGAGCGCCGCGGCCGGCGGGCCTCCCGCCCGACCTGGCGTCCGGTGCGCCGCAATCGGCCCGGCGCCCCAGCCCCCGGCTCACGCCGCGAGGATGAACCGAAGCCCGGCGACGAGCATCACGACGTCGATGAGCCACGCGAACACGCGCTCGGGCACACGGTTCAGGATGCGCTTGCCGACGTAGGAGCCGAGCACCATGGCGGGCGCGAGGGCCAGGCCGCGCACCGCCTCCACCCCGCCCAGCACCGCCACTCCCGCATAGGCGGCCACCTTCGTCGTGTGCAGGACGACGGTGGCGAGCGCGTCCGTCCCGACGTAGGCGCCGCGGACCAGGCCGAACGCCAGGAGGAACGGCGCCGCGAGCGGTCCCGCGGTCCCCACCAGCGCGGAAAGGAAGCTGGACGCCGCGCCGACGGCCGCGAACCAGCGCACGGAGAACCGCCGCGGCGGGCCCGCCCGGACATGGCGCCAGCCGACGCTGACCAGGAGGAAGACGCCGATCAACCAATTCAACACGGGGAGCGGCACGGCGGCGAAGACGTAGCCGCCGGCGAGCGCCGCCGGGACCCCGCCGACCGCGAACCAGCCGACGACCCGGAGGTCGAGTTCCTTGCGGTTAAACCACGCGCGGCTCGCGTTGCCGACGAGCTGGGCCACGGTCAAGATCGGAACCGCGGCTCGCGGGCCGTAGGCGAGCACGAGCGCCGAAAGGAGCAAGGTCGCGCCGCCGAACCCGGTGACGCCCGACAGCGTGGCGGCGGCGAAGGCCACCAACTCCACGACGGCCAGCGGCACGTGCGCCTCCCGGTGGCTCGGCCGACCCCGATCGGCGGCGATCCCCGGAACTTCAGTGCCGCCGGCGGGGCCCGGCGCGTGCACCGACCGCGAGGCGAAGGCGACCGGCCCCCCTCACCCCTCCGCCCGCCGCGGCAGCCGGAGCGTGAACGTGCTCCCCGTGCCCGGCGCGCTCTCGACGGTCACGTCGCCGCCGAGCATCCGCGCCAGCTCGCGGCTCACGGGCAGGCCCAGGCCGGTGCCGCCCTTCGTCCGTAGGGGGGAGGCGTCCACCTGCATGAAGGGCTCGAAGATGCGCGCGTGATCGGCCGCCTCGATCCCGGGGCCGCTGTCGCGCACGCGGAGGAGAATGGCCGCGGCCGCATCGAGCGCCAGCTCGAGCGCGACGAAGCCCTCGTCCGTGTACCTCGCGGCGTTGCCGAGCAGGTTCAGCAGGATCTGCCGCACCTTGCCCGCGTCCGTCTCGGCCCAGACCGGCGCGTCGGGGATCGCCAGCTCGAGGCGGAGCCCCTTCGCCAGGATCTGCGGCTCGATCAGCAGCGCCGTATCGCGCGCCAGCGCGGCCACGTCCAGGCGCTCGATGCGAACCGTCTCGCGCCCCGCCTCGGTCCGCGAGAACGTCAGGATCTGGTCGATGATCCCGACCAGGTGCCGCGCGCCCGCCCGCACCCGCTCCACCTGCTCGCGCTGCCCGGCCGTGAGCGGTCCGGCCACCTCCGCGAGCAGCAGGTCGCTGAAGCCGACGACCGCCGTGAGCGGCGTGCGCAGCTCGTGGCTGACCACGGCGAGCAGCCGGCTCTTCGCCTCGCTGGCCTGCTCCGCCAGCCCGCGCGCGATCGTCACGTCCCGGAACAGCCGCGCATTCTCGACGGCCAGCGCCGCCCGCGCGGCCAGATCCTGGAGCAGGTCCAGGTCGCTCGCCGCGAGCGGCCGCCGCCCGCCCCGGCACGTGCACGCCACCAGCACGCCCACGGTCCGGTTCGTCGCCCGCAGCGGCACCACGATCGCCGAGCGCGGCTCGAGCGCCAGCACCGCCTCCCGGTGCGCCGCCTCCGGCAGCGCCGCGGCCAACGCCTCCGGCTCCAGCGCCGGCAGGAACTGCGGCTCCCCCGTCCGCGCCACGACCGCCGCCCCGAACACCGCGCTCGACGCCGGCGGCGAGGCCGCATCGAGCGCCCGCAGCAGCCCCTCCTTCTCCGGGTCGACGTGCACCGCCGCGCTGCGCCGGATCGCGCCGTCCGCCGACACCAGGTAGCTCACCGCGAAGTCCGCCAGCGTCTCCGTCGCGAGCCGCGCGAGGCTCTCCATGAGCGTGTCCGCGTCCAGCGAGCCGGCCAGCACCTTGCTCGCCGCCGCCAGGAATCGCTGCGCCTCCTGGATCGCGACGCGCTCCGTGATATCGTTGTGGACGCCGACCCACTCGCGCACGCTGCCGTCGGCGTTCAGCACCGGCGCCGCGCGGGCCGCGAACGTCCGGTACTCGCCCCCGGCGACCCGCAGCCGGTGCACCACCTGGAAGAAGCGCTCCTCGCGCAGCGCCGCCTCCCACGTGCGCCGCGTCCGATCCACGTCCTCTGGGTGCACCGACCCCAGCCACCCCGACCCCAGC
>JADGGV010000409.1 GCA_019689775.1 Gemmatimonadota bacterium | reverse complement strand
GCCCACGGTAGGTCTCGCCCCCCCGGCGTTTCCCCCCACCGCAGAACCGCCGATGGCTTCATGCCGTTGCGCTCCGGGGCGCCCGCGCGCGCTGCGGCGCGCCGGGACGTGCGGGCGCGGCGTCGCAGGCAACCCGTCGTCGTGCCGGGGGTACCACGCCGGTCCGCCGTCGGCCGGCGGCACGCGCCGGCGGTGGACCCGTACATTTGCCGAAACGGGGCCCCGTCGATAAGATGGTGCCCGAAGCGTCGGTCCACGTCTGATCCCCCACCCGACAGACCATGAAGATCCTCGTCGTCGGCAACGGCGGTCGCGAGCACGCGCTCCTCTGGAAGCTCCATCGGGATGCACCGGAGGCGGAGCTGTACGTCACCCGGGGGAACGCCGGCATGGCGTCCCTGGCGACGTCGCTGCCGCTCGATCCGGGCGACATCGGCGCCCTCGCGGGGTGGGTCGAGGCGAACGGCGTCGACCTGACCGTGGTGGGCCCGGAGGCGCCGCTGGCGGAGGGGATCGCGGATGCGTTCCTGAACCGGGCGCTGCCGCTGTTCGGTCCGAGCAAGGAGGCGGCGGCGATCGAGGCGTCGAAGGCGTACGCGAAGGAGCTGATGCGGCGGGCGGGCGTGCCGACGGCGGCGTTCGCGACGTTCACGGAGCTGGCGGCGGCGGAGCGGCACATCCGGGAGCGGGGCGCGCCGTGCGTGGTGAAGGCCTCGGGGCTGGCCGGCGGGAAGGGCGCGGTCGTGTGCCGCACGCTGGAGGAGGCGCTGGCGGCGGCGCGCGCGATGCTCGGGGAGGCCGCGTTCGGTGCGGCGGGCCAGGAGATCGTCGTCGAGGACATGATGGAAGGCGAGGAGCTGTCGATCTTCGCGCTCACCGACGGCGAGAACGTGCTGCCGATGCTGCCGGCGCAGGACCACAAGCGGATCGGCGAGGGGGACACGGGCCCGAACACCGGGGGGATGGGCGCCTACGCGCCGGTCGGCATCGTGGACGACGCGCTGATGGAACGGATCAGGCGGGAGGTGCTGCTCCCGACGGTGGCGGCGCTGCGGGAGGATCGTCGGCCGTTCCGGGGGCTGCTCTACGCGGGCCTGATGCTGACGGCGACCGGCCCGAAGGTCGTGGAGTTCAACGCCCGCTTCGGCGATCCGGAGACGCAGGCGGTGCTGCCGCTACTGGACAGCTCGCTCCTGGAGCCGTTGCTGGAGGTGGCGCGGGGCGGCTCGATCGCCGGGATGGAGCTGCGCTGGCGGCCGGGCGCCGCGCTGACGACGGTGCTGGCGGCGGCCGGATATCCGGGCCCGGTCGAGAAGGGCAAGGAGGTCCGGATCCCGGCGTGGGTGCGCGAGGCGGAGGACGTGCTGGTCTTCCACGCCGGCACGAGGCTCGACGATGGGCGGACCGTCACGAACGGCGGGAGAGTGCTGGCGGTGACGGCACTGGCGCCGACGATCGCCGCGGCGGCGGCACGGAGCCGGGAGGCGGCGGCGGCGATCGAGTTCGAGGGGAAGCAGTTCCGCAGGGACATCGGCTGGCGGGAGGTCGCGCGCGGTGCCGGAGCTTCCTGAAGCGGAAACGATCGTCCGCGACCTGCGGAGTCGGCTGCCCGGCCGGCGGGTGCGGGACGTCGAGGTCGCGCGGCCGGACATCCTGGCGCCCGGCCTCACGCCGGCGGCGCTGGCGGACGGCGTGCGGGGACGGACCTTCCGGGAGATCGAGCGCCGGGGCAAGAACGTCGTGCTCCGCTTCGACGGGGAGGTCCGCGTCGTCGTGAACCTGGGGATGACTGGCCGGCTCGTCATGGCGTCGTCGCCACGGGCGGCCGAGCTGCGCCACATCGCGGCGCGGTTCCGGCTCGAGGACGGCGACGCGCTGCTGTTCGACGACACCCGGCGCTTCGGCCGCCTCGACCTGTACGACGCCGAGGGGTGGGCGGAGCGCAGCGCCGCGCTCGGCATGGAGCCGCTCGCCGACGAGTTCACCGCCCGCCGGCTCCACGAGCTGACCCGCACGTCGCGCACGCCGATCCGCAATTGGCTGCTGGACCAGCGCCGCGTCGCCGGCGTGGGGAACATCTACGCGAACGAGGCGCTGTTCCGCGCGCGGATCGACCCGCAGCGCCCCGCGCGCTCGCTCGCCCGCGCCGAGAGCGCGCGGCTGCGGGATGCGCTCCGCGAGGTGCTGGCGAAGGCCATCGAGCGCCGCGGGACCACCGTCTCGGACTACCGCGACGGCACCGGCGCGGAGGGCCTCTTCGCCCACGAGCTCCAGGTCTACGGGCGCGCCGGCGAGCCGTGCGTTCGCTGCGGCCGCCCGATCGAGCGCCGCGTCCTCTCGAATCGCTCGTACTTCTTCTGCCCGAAGTGTCAGCGATGAAACCCGCGGGGCTCCCGATCGCCGTGCTGCCGTCGAAGCCGCCGACCCGGGAGGAGCTGCGCGCCCAGGTGCGCGCCCGCGCCGAGAACCGCCCGGGCGTCTACCGGATGCACGGCCCCGCGGGCGAGGTGCTCTACGTCGGGAAGTCGGTGCAGGTGCGAACCCGGCTCCTGTCGTACTTCCGCGCCGCCCGCGGCGAGAAGGCCGCCGAGATCGTCGGCCACGCGCACCGCATCGAGTGGGAGCACGTCCCGAGCGAGTTCGCCGCCCTCCTGCGGGAGCTAGAGCTGATCAAGCGCTGGCGGCCGCCCTACAACGTCCAGCACAAGCGCGACGCCGCCTACTGCTTCGTCAAGCTGACGCGCGAGCCGGCGCCGCGCCTCCTCGTCGTCGACGCCGCCAGCAACGACCGCGCGCTCTACTACGGCCCGTTCACCGGCCGGCAGCGCGTCCGCGACGCCCTGCGCGAGCTGTGCGACCTCCTCCAGCTCCGCGACTGCGGCGCCGCGACGCCGATCCGCTTCGCCGACCAGGCCGAGCTGTTCCCGCGCGACGACGCCCCGCTCTGCTTCCGCGGCGACCTCCGCCGTTGCCTGGCGCCCTGCGCCGGCCGCTGCACCCGGAAGGAGTACCTGACGGCCGTCGAATTCGCGCGCCGCTTCCTCGAGGGCGACGCCGACCGGCCCCTCGCGATCCTGCACGCCCGGATGGACGTCGCCGCGAGCCGGCTCCAGTTCGAGTACGCGGCGGAGCTGCGGGACCGGGCGCAACGCCTGTTGCACATACGCGACGAACTTGTGGCGCTGCGCGGGGCGCTGGACACGCTGTCCTTCGTGTACCACGTGCCGGGACACGGCGGCGAGGACCGGCTGTATCTGCTGCGGCGGGGGAGCGTGCGCGCGGAGCTGCCGTATCCGGTGACGCAGGGCGAGCGTGTGGCGACGGCGAAGCGGGTGCGGGAGGTGTACGGTGCGCCGGAGCCGCATCTGTCGAGCGTGCCGCCACATCGGATCGCGCAGATCCTGTTGGTCGCGCGGTGGTTCCGGCTGAACCCCCAGGAGCTCGAGCGGGCGTACCCGCCCGAGCGCTTCCTGGATGTGAGGCAGAGCGCGTGAGGGGCGGGCCCGCGGCTCAGTGGGCGAGGCCGACGATGGCGGCTCGAGCGGGCGGCGCCAGGATGCTGTAGACGACGCCGCCGAGGAGGACGGCGCCGAAGAAGGCGGGCGGCAGCAGGACGATCACGGCGAGCGGCCACGCGCGGGAGGCCTCGGCGCGGCGCCAGCGGACGGCCTGGCGGGCGAACATCCAGACGCCGGCGGCCCAGATGGCCAGACCGATGGCGGCCATGGCGGGCTCGATGCCGACGCGCGCCACGTAGAAGAGGCCAGCAAGCACCAACGCGCTGCTGCTGATGAGCTTGCGCTCGGCGGCGGTGATGACGCGTGCGACGTACCAGGCGGCGCTGACGAGGACGAACAGCACGGCCGTAACTAGCCCGAACTGCGACCAGAGTAGCTCCATGGGACGGCCCTCCATTGGGTGGCTTGCGGGGGCCGGAACGTGAAAGAACCGTGCCGCTCGGGGGTGGCGTTTCGGGACGGCGCCAGGGCGGGAGCGGCCGCCCCGGTGTTGGACGACCCGGGGGGAGCGGACCTAGATTCGGCGGGGAGGGA
>JADGGV010000017.1 GCA_019689775.1 Gemmatimonadota bacterium | reverse complement strand
GCATCCAGATGGTAGATCAGGATGAACTCATACTCCGAGAACGCCTTGTAGAACTTCGGCCACAAGAGTAGGCGGCCGTGTGCGCTCGGGGAACCGAAGAACCTGGTTGGGAAGAAGCGCGGCTCCACGCCCGGAATCCGGAGGCGTCCGCCCTTGGGGAGCACCAGGTAGCGATCATACCGGCCGAGATACCGGTTGAGGTGTCGGACGGAGATCTGCTCGTCGGCAGTCAGCGTCGGACGCTCGAAGCCGGCGACGACGACCGCCACGCGTGGGCTAGTGGCCACTCGAACGCTCCTCGATGCAGGCGCTCGACGCGCTCGCAAGGTCTTGTCGTGCAAGGATCCGCCCGGTTCGCGGCGCGGGCGCGAAGTGCGCGTCCTGCTCCGCGCGCAGGCGGTCACAGAGCCGGCCCGGAGGAAGCTCCACGTCGTCGTAGGTGAGGACCTGGTCCTTCCGGACCGGCCGCTTGATCCGGCACCCCTCGGCGAGTCCCATCGGTAGCAGGCGTTCACGGCGGGTCGTCGCGGCGTTCTCGCACTGCCCGTAGGACAGGTAGCCGCCGAGGCCGTCGAGCACATCCCCCGGCTTCAGGTCCACCTTGGCGGTCGTCACCACGTCCACACACGGTTCGCCGCGGGGCGCGAGCGCCGCGTCGCCGAACAGCACGGCACGTGCCACGGTATTGTGAACCTCGAAGTGGCACAAGTGGTACGGCGTGTAGAAGCAGTAGAGGGGTCCCTCACCCAGCTTGTAGAGATTCAGGTAGTGCTGCTGGACGGGATCGTCGTGCGTGCCGAAGACGAAGACCCCCGGCGCCGGCCGGGCGTCGACGACGTAATCGACGATGCCTTCGCCCTCGAGCAGCAGGTCGAGCGGGAACAGCTTCATCGCCTCCGCGATCGGCGCCCCCCCCAGGTTCGGACCGATCATCCCGCGCCGGGCCACATGCATCCCCGTGCCGTTCGCCACGATCGCCTGCTCGAAGGA
Organism: Gemmatimonadota bacterium; assembly: GCA_019689775.1. GTDB lineage: Bacteria > Gemmatimonadota > Gemmatimonadetes > Longimicrobiales > RSA9 > JADGGV01. The sequence goes on along the minus strand of JADGGV010000017.1, from coordinate 19,831 downwards.
GATCTTCGAGCCGTCGGCGAAGGAGGCCACCATCTTGGGCTTCTGCCCCCAGCGGGCGGCGAACTCGACTTGCGTCGTCGGGTTCCGGTAGGGGTCGTGCAGCCCCTTGATATTGCCGCACAGGACCGGTCGAACGCCGATCCCCCGCACGAACCGGTACAGGTTCATGATCACGCCCGGCTGGTCCCCGTCCGAGTTCGTGTACACGACCCCGGCGCGGTCCGCGTAGACCTTCAGGATCGGTCCGAGCGTCCCGTCCAGCTCCGCGTCCATCAGGATGACGTGCTTGCCGTACCGGATCGCCTCGAGGACGACGTGCGCCGCGAACTCCACCGCGCCCGTGACCTCGATGATCGCGTCGATCCCGCCGGCCCGCGCAAGGAGCAAGGCATCCTCGGTGATGGCAAACGTGCCGCGCGAGATGGCGTCCTCCAGCTCCGCCACGGTCTCGACCACGCGGAGGTCGTGCACCCCCGCGCCACGGTACGCCCGCTCCGCCGCCTCGAGGTGACGGTTGGCGATGGCGACCAGCTCGATTCCGCGCACGTACCGCAAGAGCTGGAGCGCGATGCCGCGGCCCATGAAACCGGCGCCGACCATGGCCGCGCGGATCGGCCTCCCCTCGGCCGCTCGCCGCTCGAGGGCCGTATCGACGAGGATCATCGGACCTCCACAGGGGACAGCGTAAGGGCGCGAGTCGGCATCATAGCACCTGCACTTCCGGGATCGGGATCACGAAGCGCCCGCCCCACTCGCGGATGAAGGCGTTCCGCTCGATGATCTCGTCCTTGAGGTTCCAGGGGAGGATCAGGACGTAGTCCGGCCGCTCCTCGGCCAGGCGTTCCGGCGCGAAGATGGGAATGTGCGAGCCGGGCAGGTACCGCCCCTGCTTGTGCGGGCTGCGGTCCACCGTGAAGGCGATGCGGTCGGGGCCGACCCCGCAGAAGTTCAGGAGCGTGTTCCCCTTCGCGGGCGCGCCGTACGCTGCCACGGAACGGCCCTCCCGCCGGGCGGCGTCGAGGAACCCGAGCAGGCGCTCCTTGGCGCGGTGGATCCCGTGGTTGAAGCGGCGGTAGGTCTCGATCTCGCCGAAACCGGCATCCAGCTCGCGCCGCCGCAGGGCATCGACGCGTGCGGTCACGGGCTCGTGATCGCTCTGTTGATGCCGCACGTAGATGCGGAGCGAACCGCCATGGGTGGGTAGCTCCTCCACGTCGAAGATCGTCAGGCAGTGCCGAGCAAAGACACGCTCGACCGCGAGGAACGAGAAGTAGAAGAAGTGCTCGTGGTAGATCGTGTCGAACTGATTTCCTTCCATCAACCGCATCAGGTGCGGAAACTCCATGGTCAGCACGCCGCGCGGCGCGAGGAGGATCCGGAACCCCTCGACGAAGTCGTTGATCGAGGGGACGTGGGCGAGCACGTTGTTCCCGACCATGAGATCCGCTCTCGTGCCCTCCGCGACGAGCGCCCGCGCGCTGGTCGTGCCGAAGAACTCCACGCGCGTCGGGATCCCCTTCTCGCGCGCCGCTGCCGCCACGTTCGCCGCGGGTTCGATCCCGAGAACGGGGATCCCCCGGCGTTGGAAGAACTGGAGCAGATAGCCGTCGTTGCTGGCAACCTCGACGACGAGGCTGGAGGGCCCCAGCCGGAACCGCTCGGTGACGATGTCCACGTAGCTCGCGGCATGCCGGAGCCAACTGTCCGAGTAGGAGGAGAAGTAAGCGTAGTCGCTGAAGATGTGCTCCGGGGCGGCGACCGCCGGGATCTGGACGAGCAAGCACTCCGCGCAGACGAAGACGACGAGCGGGTAGACGGGCTCGTCGCGGTCGAGGTCCTCGGCCCCGAGATACGAGTTCGCCAGCGGTGATGCGCCCAGGTCGGCGAAGACATCGACCAACGCAGCGCCGCAGAAGGCACAACTGTGAGCGGTCATGCGGAGGCGTCCTCCGGGTTCGCGGGGTGCGCGGCCGGGGCGTGCGGGAGATCGGGCCATGCACGGTCCCGCGCCGAGATCACCCGGACCGGCGCCGGCCACTCGATCCCCACGGCCGGATCGTCCCAACGCACGCCGCGCCCCAGCTCGGGTGCGTAGAACTCCGACATGAAGTACGAGACCTCGGTGCCGTCCTCCAGCGTCAGGTAACCGTGCGCGAAGTCGGGCGGCACATAGAGCGCGCGTCCGTCGCCGGCCCGCAACTCCACCCCGAGCCATTGGAGGTAGGTCGGCGACGCCGGACGAAGGTCGATGATGACATCGTAGATCGCCCCGCGCGTACAGCGGACCAGCTTCGCCTCCTGCGCCGGCGCGGCCTGGTAGTGCATGCCACGCAGCGTCCCCGCCGTCGCGTTGTAGGCGACGCTGGCCTGCACCAACCGGCCGTCGAGGCCATGTGCCTCGAACTCGCGTTGGCACCAGACGCGCGCGAAGAAGCCGCGCTCGTCCGTATGCCGCTCCTGCTCCAGCAGGAAGGCGCCGCGCAGTTGCAGCGGGGTGAAGATCACGATGCGCTCCAGAAGAGCTCGGCGTTCACCTGGCCCGTGCCGATCAGGTGCTTCAGCTGCTCGAGCCGTGTGAACGCCCGGTGCCGGAACACCTCGGCCGTCATCCCGATCCGCTCGAAAACCCCGAACAGCTCGCGAGCCCCGGTCGCCGCATCGCGCCGGCAGCGAAAACCGGGCAGCCGCTCATGGATCTTGTCGAAGCTCACCCGGTAGCTCCGGTTATCGCCGTCGCTTCGACCGACGGTGAGCGCGCACCCCGGGAAGACCTCCGACACGATCTCCGCGATCTCGCGGATCCGGTAGTTCTGGCTGCTGTCGCCGACGTTGAAGATCTGGTTGTGGACCACCTCGCGCGGCGCCTCGAGCGTGCACGCGATCGCCTCGCCGATGTCGAGGATGTGAACCAGCGGCCGCCACGGCGAGCCATCGCTCGTGAGGCGGATCTCCCGCGTCGTCCACGCCAACCCCGCCAGATTGTTCAGCACGATGTCGAACCGCATCCGCGCCGAGGGGCCGAAGGCGGTCGCATTGCGGAGAAACGTGGGGGAGAAGTCGTCGTCCGCCAGCGCGCCGACATCCCGCTCGACCAGCACCTTGCATTGCGCGTACGCCGTCTGCGGCATCGGCTCCGACCGCTCCGTCTTCACCTCCCCCGTGTCCACGCCGTAGACGCTGCACGAGGAGGCATACACGAAGCGAGCGATCCCCACGCGCTTGCACGCCTGCGCCAGCGCGACGCTCCCGAGGTGGTTGATCCGGAACGTGATCGCCGGGTTCAACTGGCCGAGCGGGTCGTTCGACAGCTCCGCCAGGTGGACCACGGCATCGAAGCCGACCAGGTCCTCGTCGCGTATCTCCCGAATGTCCCGCTCGATGCACGGCACGACGGGTAGGCCGTCATCGTAGAGACACCCGTCCTTGTAATACCCCGTGTCGAGCCCGACGACCTCGTGCCCGCGCTCGACCAGCATCGGCGCAACCTGCGAGCCGATGTATCCCTGCGCACCCGTTACCAGCACTCTCATACCGGCGCCGACACGAAGGTGATGAGCCCCGGCGTCTCCGGCTCCGGCGCCGGCTCGCTCGCCTCGCTCGATCCCATCCCCCACACCTGCCACGGCGCCGGTTGCCGCCGCCACAGATCCTCGAGCACGTTCCGGTCACGGAGCGTGTCCATCGGCTGCCAGAACCCATGGTGCCGGAACGCCATCAGATGGCCCTCGCGCGCGAGCGCCTCCATCGGTTGCTGCTCCCAGACGGTGTCGTCCCCCGCGACGTAATCCATGACCCCCGGCTCCAGGACGAAAAAGCCACCGTTCACCCAGGCACCATCGCCGGCCGCCTTCTCGCGGAAGCTGTGAATCTGGCTTTGGCCATCTTCCAGGCTGAAGGCACCGAAACGTCCGGGCGGCTGCACCGCCGTCAGCGTCGCCAGCCTCCCGTGCTCCCGGTGGAACCGGATCAGCGCCCGGATGTCCAGATCGGAGACGCAATCGCCGTACGTCATGCAGAACGTCTCGTCCCCGATGAATTGCCGCACGCGCTTCAGCCGTCCCCCGGTCATCGTCGCCTCGCCCGTGTCGACCAACGTCACCCGCCACGGCTCGGCGTTGTTACGATGGACCTCGACCCTGTGGCGACGGATATCCAGCGTCACGTCTGCATTGCGCAGAAAGTAATTCGCAAAATAATCTTTGATCACCCAACCTTTATACCCGCAGCATATTATGAAGTCATTGATGCCGTAGAATGAATATATCTTCATGATATGCCACAGGATCGGCTGGGAACCGATCTCCACCATCGGCTTCGGGCGCACACTGCTCTCCTCGCTGATGCGCGTGCCATAGCCGCCAGCCAGAATCACCGCCTTCATGACGATCTCCCATGCATGACGAGCGAAGCGCTTGCGCGGACGTCCCGTGCACGCGTCACGTCCGCGAGCGCAGGCGGAAGCTCGAGGAGCCGTGGGGGGACAGCCGAGCCCGCGCCATGAGGTCGACCCCGGGTCGGGCGCCCCGGCGCCCATCGTTGCACAGCCATCGTCCGTCGTCGAGTTCGTCTGAGGCGGAGCGGCCGCGCACGGTCGTGCGCCGGGGCACTACGGAATTGGAGCCGGGGGGAGGGCCGCGGGTCGTCCAATAGCCGGGGATTCCATTATCCACCTGCGGGGCCCGCTAAGCAAGCCCCGGACCAAAAGTGCTACGATTTTTTCGGCACGCGCGCGCGAAGAGTCGTCACCGACCCCACCGGCCGCGTGAACGTCGGCGAGGGCGGTGCATCGCCGCCACATCGTTGCGCCGCCTCAACACCCCTCGCGGTCGAGGGCGACCCGGCTCACGGCGGCCGGTGCGATGGCATCCGCTCCACGACCCGCTCCGCAGCCCGCTCGACGAAGCGAGCCTCCTCGAGGCAGCCGGCCACCAGCATGAGAACGCGATCACGTCCATGTCGATGGCGGCGTACGCCTCCGCGAGCGGGAGCCGGCCGCCCTGGGTCGCCACGGAGCGCGCACGCCTCGCGCCGATGGGCGCGCCGGCGCGACCGCGCGCCCGCCCGGCGCGCCACCTCCGCCGCTTGCGAGCCATCCCGAGCTGCGGCAGCTTGCCGTGACTGCGCTCCCAACTCGTGCGCCTGCCGCCGCTGGCCAGACAAGCCGCCCCTGCCGCACCGTGTGGGTGCCCCCCTGACAGCTGTAGCGACTGGTCCACAATGATCGAGGTGCCGGTGGGCGATAGGCTGCCATGCCAGGCATCCTATATCGTTATGGCTGTATCATTTAGCCACACAGACAGCGCGAGCGGCGGCGGGGAGAGAGGTGCGGCACGTGGCGTGCAACTGGCGCCCGCCCGCTTGGAATCGCCAAAGCTGAGCGCGTTGGATCCGTCCTCTCCCCGGACGTGCATTGCTCGGTGCCATGCGCTGGCCTCGCGACCGCGAGTGGATCCCGAGGCGCGCGTGGCAGGCAGGCACCCCTGGACGATGGTCTACGAGGAGGATGGATGAGCACTCAGGTCCCGCGGGTCCTGATCCGGAAGGATCGGACGGCGGTGGAGCCGATCTCGGTGGCAGCGCCGATGACGGCGTGGAAGGCGCTCGGCTGGTTCGGGCTGCTCCTGGCGCTGATCGGGCTGGCCGACGTGGCGATGCACTGGTTCCCTCCGGCGTTCCACTCGGCGGAGTGGGAGTTTGCCACGGTAGCGATGAGCTTCGGTTCGCTGCCGCTCCTCACGATGGGGCTGGCGGCGATGCTGGGGTCGGCGCTGGCGCGGGGCTCCCGGCCGGGGATCCTGACGATGTCGATCGTGCTGTTGCTGTTGGCCGTCGCGATAGGCGCGGCCTACGGCCTTTTCCTGATGGATGTGCCGCTGGCGCTCAGGGCGTCGAAGGGCCCGGCGGGGCTCACCATCCGGAAGGCCATCGTGCGAACGAGCGTGATGGGGATCGGCTTCGGCGCCGGCTACCTGAGCGCTGCAATCGCGTCACTCCGCTACCTTTTCAGGAGGGTGAGTAATGCGTAGGCGGATCACGCAGTGGACCGTGGCGGCCGCGGCGCTGGCCCTGGCGCCGGCGGGGCTGAGGGCCGACACGGTCTGGAACCAACTGGTGTGCACCGGGACGGCGTTCAACGTGTGCGTCACGTTCGATCTGACGACCACGGGCACGCCGAACCAGTATAAGCTCGTCATGACGTACACGTCGACGACGGCCAACCCGGGCGAGGCGGGCGTCATCACCTCCGCCGGGATCTACTCCTTCGCGACGTCACCGGACTGGAACTTCAGGAACCTGGCGGTGACCAGCGTGTCGGGTGGGCACAGGTGGCGCGCCGGCGGCTGCAACGACCTACACGGCGGCGGCCAGCTCACGGTCGAGGCGTGCTCGAGCGCGAGCGCGCCTCCGCCGAAGAATGGTCTCGCCGTGGGTGAGAGCGTGACGATCACGTTCACGTCGACCACTCCGATTACGGCCGATGCGTTCGGGCCGAACGGCAATCTGGCCTTCCGCGCGCACGTTCAGTCGTTCGGGCCGAACGACTGCTCGCTCAAGCCGGACAGCCGGCTCGGCGTGGTGGGCGGGGTCGACGCTGTCAACCGCGAATGCGGAGCCCCGCCGCCGTCGACGACCACGCCGGAGCCGATCAGCATGATCCTGCTCGGCAGCGGTCTCTTCGGTGTCGGCGTGATCCGTCGTCGCCGCAACGGGCTGGACATCGAGAACGTCTGAGCCGCACGCGGCCGGCGACGGGCGAACGCCCTTCTGAGGGGCAGAACGGGCCGGGTGGCGCTGCCACCCGGCCCGTTCACGCATGGCGCCTCGGCCACGCAACCTATTGCCCTTCGATATCGACGAGCTCGATGTCGAAGCGCAGCTCCTCGCCGGCGAGTGGATGGTTGAGGTCGAGGACGATGTGGTCCGGGGCGACCTCGGCGACGCGCGCGGTGGCCTCCTGCCCGGGTCCGACCTGCACGCCGAACACCTGGCCGACCGCCGGCTCGACGCCCTCGGGGATCTGGTCGCGAGGGACGCGCACCTGGAGCTCGGAGCGCTGCTCCCCGTACGCCTGGTCCGCGGGGATGACGACTTCCTTGCGCTGGCCGACCGTCATTCCGGCGACGGCGCGGTCGAAGCCGGGGATCACCTGCCCGGCGCCGACCTCGAACTCCAGCGGTTCGCGCTCGCGCGAGCTGTCGAAGACGGTGCCGTCCCGCAACTTACCCGTGTAATGGACGTGGACGGTGTCCCCGTCCCTGGCCTGGCGCTCCATGAGGGCTCCTCTCCGGGGTGAACACGCCGCGGTCGAGGAATGCAGCGTTCGTGCCCCGCGCCGCTCGTTTCGCGGGAGCGCAGGCTTCCCGTATAATTCCGGCCATGTCGATGCGAGCTCCCGTCCGGTGATGCCCCCGGCGACGATCTGGGCGCGCGTGGCGATCTTCGCGGTTGCGTACGCGTTGATCTCGTTCCAGCGCCTTCCCGGCCTGCGCCTGAACCGGCCGGCGGCATCGCTCCTGGGAGCCGCCGCGATGGTCACGATCGGCCGGCTCCCGCTGGCGGAGGCGTACGCCGCGATCGACATGGACGTGATCGCGTTCCTCCTCGGGATCATGCTGGTGGCCGGCTACCTCGAGGAGGCGCGCTTCTTCGAGTGGGTGGCGGAACGGATCGTGGAGCGGGCGACGTCGCCCGTCTGGCTGCTTGCGGCGGTGGTGGCCACGGCGGGGGTGCTCTCGGCGCTCTTCGTGAACGATACGATCTGCCTCGTGCTGACGCCGCTCCTCCTCGACGTGCTGCGCCCGCTCGGCGTGCGGCCGGCTCCCTACCTGGTGGCGCTGGCCGCCGCCTCGAACGCCGGGTCGGTGCTGACCGTGACGGGGAACCCGCAGAACATGCTGGTGGGCATCCGCGCGGGCTTCACGTTCGGTGCGTTCCTGGGCGCGATGGCGCCCGTCGGCGTGGTCGCACTCCTGCTCACGTTCGGGGTGGTGTGGCTCGTCTACCGGGCGGAGCTGTCCCGCCCGCTGGCGCGGGCGGTCAGCGGCCCGCCAGTCGCGGTCGATTGGCCGCTGGCGGCACGCGCTGTCGCGGTCTTCGGCCTGGCGCTCGTCGGCTGGCTGGCCGGGCTCTCGCTCCCGCTGGTGGCGATCACGGCCGGTGCGCTGGTCGTCGCGGCCGCGTGGCGCGATCCGGCTCCGGCGCTCGCGCGCGTGGAGTGGCCGCTGCTGCTGTTCTTCGCCGCGCTCTTCGTGCTGATGCGGGGCCTGGAGTCGACGGGGCTGGTCGAGGGGGTAGCACGGGATGCGGCCAGCGCCATCGCGGCGGGCGGCCTGCCCGGCGCGGCGGCGCTGAGCGGCGTGATGCTCGTCCTGTCGAACCTCGTCTCGAACGTTCCGGCCGTCCTGCTGGTGACGCCCGTGGTGCAGGCGGCGGGCGGCGCGCGCTCGGCGTGGCTCGTCGTCGCCATGAGCGCCACGCTGGCCGGGAACCTGATCCTGATCGGCTCGATGGCGAACCTGATCGTGGCGGAGCGGGCGGCCACGCGGGGTGTGCGGCTGGGGTTCGGCGAGTACGCACGGGTCGGGATCCCGCTCGCGCTCCTGAGCATTCTCTGGGGGATCGTGGTGCTGGCCGATTGAGCGTGGAGCCGCCTCCGCACCGGCTTGCGCCCCCCATGCGTTCCCCTAACCTTTTCCGCATGAGCCTGACAAGACTGGCGCGGTGCGCGCCTTTGCTCGCGCTCCTGTTCGGGAGCGCGCTACCCGTTCGCGCGCAGCGCGGCGCGACGGACTACACGGGCGCGCAGGCGCTCGGCCTGGCGCTCCGCCGGACGGGGGCGACGGAACGCGTGCTGATGATCGGCGCGCACCCGGACGACGAGGACACGCAGCTCCTTGCGGCGCTCGCGTTGGGGCGGGGCGCCGACGTGGCGTACCTCTCGCTGACGCGCGGAGATGGCGGCCAGAACGCCATCGGCGGCGAATTCCAGGAAGCGCTCGGCCTGCTTCGGACCGAGGAGCTGCTTGCGGCGCGGCGCCTGGACGGCGCCGGGCAGTTCTTCACCCGCGCATACGACTACGGGTTCTCGAAGAGCGCGGACGAGGCGTTCCGCCACTGGCCGAAGGACTCCCTGCTGGGCGACGTGGTGCGGGTGATCCGGCGGTTTCGTCCGGACGTTGTCGTCTCCGTCTTCAGCGGCACGCCGCGGGACGGTCACGGGCAGCACCAGGCCGCGGGGATCCTGGCGAAGGAGGCGTTCGACGCGGCGGGCGATCCGCGCCGCTTCCCCGAGCAGATCGCCGCCGGGCTGAAGCCGTTCACGCCGTCGAAGCTGTACCAGGGTTCCTGGTTCCGGCTGGAGGAGGCGACGCTTCGGATCCCGACGGGCGAGCTGGATCCGCTCCTCGGCCGCTCGTACTTCCAGGTGGCGATGGCGAGCCGGAGCCGGCACCGCTCGCAGGATCAGGGGCGGGCGCTGCTCCCCGGACCGCACTTCGGCGGCGTCGCGCTGGTGCAGGACCGGTCGCGCCGGCCGACGGATGCCGAGGAGGGCTCGCTCCTCGCGGGGATCGACTCGACGCTGTCGCTGCGGGCCGCCGCGCTCCTCCCGGGCGGCTCCGCCTCCCCGGTCGCACGCATCCTCTCGAACTACGACTCGCTGATCGCCAGGGCGCGCGCCGCGATGAACGCGCTCGACCCGGACGCGCTCGTGCCTGAGCTGGTGCGCGGGCAGCGGCTCCTGGCCCGGGCGGAGGCCGCCCTGCCGGCCGGCGACGGCGGGGCCGCCCTGCGCTTCTACCTGGAGCGGGAGGCGGCCGATGTCGCGCAGGCGACCGCCCTCGCCGCCGGGCTCGTGCTCGACGCCGTCGCCAGCACGGAGCAGGTGGTGCCGGGCGACACCTTCACCCTGGAGCTGAGCCTCTGGAACGGCGGTGCGCGCCCGGTGGGCGTGCGCCGACTGGAGCCCGTCGTTCCGGCGGGGTGGACCGCGACGCCGCTCGATTCCGGGCCGGCGCCGGCGACGGCGGCGCCGCAGACGCTGGTCACGAGGCGGTTCCGGATCGGCGTGCCGGCGGATGCGCCGCCGACCGAGCCGTACTTCCTGCGCCAGCCGCGCAAGGGGGACATGTACTCGTGGCCCGCGGGCGACGCGAGCGCGGGGCTGCCGTTCGAGCCGCCCGCGGTCCGCGCCGCGGCCACGGCCGTGCTCGAGGATGTCGCCGTCCCGCTCGACCGCGAGGCGACGTTCCGGCTGGTGAGCCCGCAGGACGGCGAGTCGCGCCGCCCGATCCGGGTCGTCCCGGCGGCCTCGGTGACGCTCGATCCCGGGATCGCGATCCTCTCCGTCAGCGGCCGGCACGCGCCCCTGCACGTCACCGCCCGAGTCACGGCGGAAGCGCGCGGCGGCGTCGACGGCATGCTCACGCTCGCGGTTCCCGACGGCTGGCGCGTGCAGCCCGCCGCGGCGCCGATCCACCTCACGGCCGCCGGGCAGACGGAGTCGGTCGAGTTCACCGTCACGCCGCCGGCGGGGACCCGGACCGGCAGCTACCGCCTCGCCGCGAGCGTGGCGGCCGGAGGCCGCCGCTACACCCGCGGCTTCCGGCTGGTGGACTACCCGCACATCCGGCCGCGGCCGCTGTACCGGGAAGCCGTGACGCTGGTGCAGGCGATGAACGTCGCGCTGCCCCGCCGGCTGCGCGTCGGCTACGTCATGGGTCCCGGCGACGCCGTGCCCCAGGCGCTCCAGCAGCTCGGCATCGACGTCGAGCCGCTCGATGCCGGCGCGCTCGCGCACGGCGACCTGTCTCGCTTCGACGACATCGTGATCGGCGTCCGGGCCTACGAGGTTCGGTCCGACCTCGCCGCGAGCAACCGGCGGCTCCTGGATTACGTGCGGGACGGCGGCACGCTGATCGTGCAGTACCAGCAGTACGACTACTTCCAGTCGGCCTTCGCGCCCTACCCGATGACCGTCGCCCGCCCGGCGGACCGGGTGACCGACGAGGACGCGTCGGTCAAAATCCTGGTCCCGACGCATCCGGCGCTGACGACGCCGAACCGGATCAGCGACGACGACTTCCGCGGCTGGGTCCAGGAGCGCGGGCTCTACTTCCCCCATACCTGGGACCCGACGTACGTGCCGCTCCTGGACATGGGCGACCCCGGCGAGCCGCCGCTGCGCGGCGCGCTGCTGGTCGCGCCGTACGGCAAGGGCACGTACGTCTACACCGGCCTGGCGCTGTTCCGGCAGCTCCCGGCGGGGGTGCCGGGCGCCTACCGCCTGTTCGCGAACCTGCTCTCGCTCGGGGTCCGGTGATGGGGCGGCGCTTCGCGGTCGGCCGCCCCCTGATCGCCGTGCTCGCGCTGGCGGCGGCGGCGTGCACGGGCGGCGACGGGAGGACGCCGCTCGTCGTCTACTCCCCGCATGGACGGGAGCTGCTCACCGCGTTCGAGCAGCGCTTCGAGGCGGCGCACCCGGACGTGGACGTGCAGTGGGTGGACATGGGCTCGCAGGAGGTGCTGGACCGGGTCCGCTCGGAGAAGGCGAATCCGCAGGCCGACGTGTGGTGGGGCGCGCCGGCGGAGATGTTCACGGCGGCGGCGAGCGAGGGGCTGCTCGAGCCGTTCGCGCCGACGTGGGCGGCGGCCGTGCCGGCGGAGATGAAGGATCCGCGTGGCCTCTGGTACGGGACGTACGAGACGCCGGAGGTGATCGCGTACAACAGCAAGGTCGTCACGGCGGCGGAGGCGCCGAAGGACTGGGACGACGTGCTGGATCCGAAGTGGAAGGGGAAGGTCCTGATCCGCGATCCGCTCGCGAGCGGCACGATGCGCACGATCTGGGGGATGATCCTGGACCGTTCGGTGCGCGAGACCGGCGATACGGCGCAGGGGATGGCGTGGCTGCGGCGGCTGGATGCGCAGACGAAGGAGTACGTGCTGAACCCGACGCTGCTCTACCAGAAGCTGGCGCGCGAGGAGGGGTTGATCACGCTCTGGGACATGCCGGACATCGAGGCGCTCCAGGCGAAGACGAAGCTGCCGATCGACTACACGATCCCGACGAGCGGGACGCCGCTTGTCGTGGATGGCATCGCGATCGTGAACGGGGCGCCGCACGCGGCGGCGGCGCGGCAGTTCGTCGAGTACGTGGGAGGGATGAAGGGGATCCTGCTCGCGGCGCGCGAGTTCATGCGGCTCCCGGCGCGCACGGACATCCCGCCCGACTCGCTCCCCGAGCGGCTGCGGTGGGCGCAGGCGCAGATCCGGCCGGAGCCGCTGGACTGGGCGCGGCTCCAGCAGCAGCTCCCCGGGTGGATGCGCTGGTGGGACGAGCACGTGCGTGGGCGCTCGGGCGGCTGAGCTCGCGATGCTGCGGCTGGAAGGGCTGGAAAAGCGCTTCGGCGACGTCGTGGCGGTCTCCGACCTCTGGCTCGACGTCGGCCGCGGCGAGCTGTTGACGCTGCTCGGCCCGAGCGGCTGCGGGAAGACGACGACGTTGCGGATGATCGCGGGGTTCGAGACCGCGACCGCCGGTCGGGTGCTCCTCGACGGCCGCGACGTGACGACGCTGCCGCCGCAGCGTCGCGGGACCGGGATGGTCTTCCAGAACTACGCGCTGTTTCCCCACCTCGACGTCCACGAGAACGTCGCCTTCGGGCTCAAGGCGCAGGGCGTGCCGCGCGCGGACATCCCGCGGCGGGTCGAGCGCGCGCTGGAGCTGGTCGACCTGCCGGGATACGGGTCGCGCAAGGTGCAGCAGCTCTCCGGCGGGCAGCAGCAGCGCGTCGCGCTGGCCCGCGCGCTGGCGCCGGAGCCGCCGGTCCTGCTGCTGGACGAGCCGCTGTCGAACCTGGATGCGGCGCTGCGCGAGCGCACGCGCTCGGAGCTGAGGGCGCTGCTGAAGAGCCTCGGGATCACATCGATCTTCGTGACCCACGACCAGGAGGAGGCGTTCGCGCTCTCGGATCGCGTGGCGCTGCTGCGCGCGGGCCGACTCCAGCAGGTCGGCACGCCCGAGGAGCTGTACCTGGAGCCGGCCAACGCGTTCGTCGCATCCTTCCTCGGCCGGGCGAGCTTCCTGCCGGCGCGGGTCGTCGCGGCGGAGGGGGAGATCGTGGTCTGCGAGCTCTCCGGCGGCGTGCGCTGGCCCGCCGCGCGGGGCGGCGTCGACGCGCGGCCCGGCGCCGAGGTCCGGCTGATGCTGCGCCCGGAGGCGATCGCGCTCACGGCCGACGGCGCGGACGGGGCCGGCTCGCTCCCCGGCCGCGTCACGGAACGGCAGTTCGGGGGCGCGACGACGCTGTACCGGGTCGAGACGCCGGCGGGCGAGGTGCTGGTGCAGGCCGGCGCGCGGGCCGCCGCCCAGGGCGACACGGTCCGGCTGCATCCGGCCGACGCCTCGGCGCCGCGCGTGTATCCGGCGACCGAGCCCCCGTCGCGCTGAGACCCGATGGCACCGGACACCGCGCCGTCCGCTGAGGCGGCTCGCACCGCCAGCGGGACCGGGGCCGAGCGCTCGCGCCGCCGCTCCTCGCGGACGGCGGTCCTCGCCGCGGTCGTACTGGCGCTCCTCCTCTGGCTCGTCCTCTACCCGAACCTGTACGTCCTCGCCGACAGCCTGCGCATGAGCGGTCGGTGGACGCTGGCGGCCTACGCGCGCTTCGTGCGCAGCCCGTCGGAGCTGGGGGCGCTCTGGAACAGCATCTGGATCTCGCTGGCGAGCGTCGCCCTCTCCGGGCTCGTCGGCGTACCGCTGGCGTTCCTGTTCACTCGCTTCGACTTCCCGGGCCGACGGCTGCTCGCGGCGTTGGCCGCGGTGCCGGTGCTGCTGCCCCCCCTCGTGGGCGTGATCGCGTTCCTCTTCCTCTACGGCGAGACCGGCTTCATCACGCGCGGCGTGCAGCTCCTGCTGGGGCTGCGGGCGCCGCCGTGGCGGCTGAACGGTCCCGCCGCGATCCTGCTCGTACACACGTACACGATGTACGTGTACTTCTACATGTTCACGAGCGCGGCGCTGGCGCGGCTCGATCCGGCGCAGGCGCAGGCCGCCCGCGCGCTCGGCGCCTCGGGCCCGACGGTGCTACGCCGGGTCACGCTCCCCCTGCTCTTCCCCGCCATCGGCGGCGCGGCGCTGCTCGTCTTCATGACGTCGATGGGCTCGTTCAGCGCGCCCTACGTGTTCGGCGGCGGGTTCCGCGTGCTGACGACGCAGATCTTCGTGAGCAAGCTGAACGGCACGCCCGAGGACCTGGCGCTCGCGGCCGTCGAGGCGGTGGTGCTCGCGGCGACGTCGCTCCTGTTCCTCGGCCTGCTGGAGCGGCTCGAGCGCGGGCGCGCCTACACCGGCGCCGGCAAGGGGATCGCCCCGGTGCGGCGACGCGGGGCCGCCGACGTCGGAGCCGGCGTCGTCGCCTTCCTCGTCGTCCTCGTCCTGGTCCTGCCACACCTGACGGTCGCGCTCGTCTCGCTGGTGCCGATCGGGACCTGGACGACCGAGCTGTTCCCGCCCCGGCTCTCGCTCGTCAACTACCGCCTGATGTTCACCGAGCCGGCTCGCCTGCGGCCGATCCTCAACTCGTTGAGCATGGCGACGACGGCCACGCTGGCGAACGTGGCGCTCGCGGTCGCGGCGGCGTGGCTCATCGTGCGCCGCTCGTTCCGCGGCAAGGGGCTCATGAGCGCGCTGGTGGTGCTCCCCTGGGCGCTCCCCGGCACCGTCCTCGCCCTCGCCCTGGCGACGACGTTCAGCGTCCACGCGCCCTGGCTCGGCCGCTTCGTCCTCGTCGGCACGGCCGCGATCCTGCCGCTCGCCTACTTCATCCGCGACATCCCGCTCGTCACCCGCGCCGCGCTGACCAGCTTCCGGCAGCTCGACCCCGCCGTCGAGGAGGCGGCCGCCTCCCTCGGGGCCGGCCCGGCGCGGACGCTCGGCCGCGTCGTGCTGCCGCTCGTGCTTCCCGGGCTCCTCGCCGGCGCGCTCCTCGCCTTCGTCACCGCTCTCGGGGAATTCGTCGCGTCGATCCTGCTGTACACGCACGCGACCCGGCCGATCTCCGTCGAGATCCTCTCGCAGCTCCGCGCGTTCGACTTCGGCGCCGCGGCGGCCTACGCCGTCCTGCTCATCGTCGTGATGGCGATCGTGTTCGGTATTGGGCAGATGGCCGCCGCGGACGATGCCGTCCGGCGCGGCGGCGGCTGAGGCGGGCTGCACGGCGGCGCCGGAGGCGGCGGTTGCCGACGGCGGCGCCCGTCGCGGGGAACCGATACGCGAACGAGGGCGGCCTCGGGACGGCCGCCCTCCGATCACGCGACCCGGCCGGTGTCCGTCAACCTCGAGGGCTCTGCTGCGCGACCGTTCCGCCCTTGCGTCCGTCCTTCAGCATCCAGACCCACTTGTCTTCCCCACACAGCACGACGTCGACGACCGCCTTGGAGTCCTGCTCGAAGCTGCGCCGGTCGGGGACCGATCGGTAGCACGCCGGTGGATCACCGCTCGCGGGCGGGTGGTTGTGCGCCGTGCCGACGTAGTTCGGGATATCGCAGGGCTGGTAGCGCACGCTCGTCGGGCCCGCCGCTTCGATGTGCGCCAGGCGGAACCCCTCGATCCGCACCACGCCGTTGCTCTCGTGCCCCTCCAGGCAGAGCACGAACTCCGCCTCGTCGATGAACCGGTAGAGATAGTTCCACGCCTGCGCCACCTCGGGAGCCACGGAGACCGCCGCCACGCCCGCTTCGTTCGTCGTCAAATCCCGCGGAGCACTCGCCTTCGCCACCCAAGAGGGGGACTGCTGCGCCGCCGCCGATCCGGAAATCGCGAGCAGTGCGCCCACCCACAGCCCGATCCTCACCATCACGACCACCTCCCGACCTATCCTGCTCCCACCGCCACCCCAGAGCCACGGGCCGCGGCGAGTCGTGGTCACCCTCCCCCCGCGCCGCCGGCCTCCGACGACCGGCTCGTGGACCAACGTATGCAATCTCGATACCGCGCCGCAGCGGCCGAAACACCGCAGAACCGGTTGCACAACAAGCACTTGGCTGGCATGACCGGATCACGCGGGGGCGAGCTCCGCATCGGCACCTCGGGGTGGACATACCCGGCCTGGAGGGGCATCTTCTACCCCCCTGGGCTGCCCCATCGCCAAGAGCTGGCGTACGCGAGCCGACGCCTGAACTCGATCGAGATCAACGGTTCGTTCTACTCGCTTCAGCGGCCGTCCAGCTTCGCGCGCTGGCGGGAGGAGACGCCGGAGCGCTTCGTCTTCGCGGTGAAGGGGAGTCGGTTCATCACGCACTTGAAGAAGCTCGCCGGCGTGGATACGGCGCTGGCGAACTTCTTCGCGTCCGGGGTGCTGCGGCTCGGGCCGAAGCTGGGGCCGATCCTGTGGCAGCTACCGCCGCAGCTCGCGTTCGACGAGCGCCGGGTGGCGGACTTCCTCGCGCGGCTGCCACAGACGACGCTCGCTGCCGCCGAGCTGGCGCGTCGCCACGACGATCGGCTCAAGGGCCGCGCGTGGACGGAGGCGGAGTCGGACCGGCCGATCCGGCACGCCCTCGAGGTGAGGCACGAGAGCTACCACGTCCCAGAGTTCGTCGAATTGCTCCGCAGGCACCGTGCTGCGCTCGTGTTCGCCGACACCGCCGGCATTTGGCCCTACGCGGAGGAGCTGACGGCGGACTTCGTCTACATCCGGCTGCACGGCTCGACGCAGTTGTACGCGAGCGGCTACTCCGACGCCGAGCTGCGCTGGTGGGCGCGGCGGATCCAGACGTGGCGGGCCGGCGGCCAGCCGCGCGATGCCGTCCGCATCGAGGGCGCGCCGGCGCCTCAGGCCCGCCGGCGGGATGTCTACGTCTACTTCGACAACGACGCCAAGGTGCACGCGCCGCGGGACGCCATTCGGCTACAGACGATGCTGGCTGCCCGCAGCGGCGCAAGGAGGCGGGATGGCTAGCTCGAGGATCGATGCACTGCGAGCGATGCTGGAGCGCAATCCGGGAGACGGTCGCCTCCGCTTCGCGCTCGCCGTGGAGTACGAGAAGGCCGGTCGCTGGGAGGCCGTCGTCGAGGAGCTACGCCAATACCTGGATGGCACGGACGACCAGGGGAACGCCTGGGGCCGGCTCGGCCGCGCCTTGCGCGAGCTCGGCCGCTCGGCCGAGGCCCGCGAGGCCTACGAGCGCGGCGCCGAGGCGGCTCGCCGGCACGGCCACCCCGGAATGGCGGCGGAGTTCGAGGAGATCCTTGAGGATTGGGAGTGACCCGGGCCGACCGCGCCACGGGGCGGGCCGTGCCCGTCTGGACCCGGCCCGCTCGGGCGTTCTTCCGGGAGCGTCACCGGGTACGATTGACACCGTCCGGGGGGCGGGGTACTCTCTCACGGCGCGGCCCGGCCGGAGCGGCACCGGCGCAGCCGCGGGAGCGGCCGGAGGAGGACGAGCAGCGCGCCGGCGACGATCACGTGGAGGTTCGCATCGCGCCGCGCCTCCGCGCTCCCGGCCAGGATCGCGTCCGCGAAGTACGTGTAGGCGAATGTCCCCGGCAGCATTCCGACCGCGCTCGCCAGGACGTAGTCCCGCAGCCGAACCGCGGAAAGCCCCGCGCCGGAGTTCAGGGCGTTGAAGGGGACGAGGGGTACGAGGCGGAGCAGCTGGATCCCCCGAAACCCATGGGGCTCGGCTGTCCGGTCGAGCGCCGCGGCGCGGCCACGGAGCCGCCGCGACACGAAGTCCCGCCCCAGCGCCCGCGCGAGACGGACGGCAACCGTCGCGCCCACCGTGGCGCCGGCCAGGTTCAGCACGACTCCCGGCCAGAGGGCGGACACGGCCCCGCCGGCCAGCGTGAGTGCGCTCCCCGGCAGCGCCAGCGCCGCGGCGACGGCGTGGACGACGAACAGCAGCGGCGCCGCCGGCGTCGCCCGGATCCTCGCCAGCGCGGCGAGGGCGCCGGACCTCGACACGAGCGCCCGCAACGGCGTCAACCGCAGGAGCACGACCACGACGACGAGGAGAACGACCAGGAGCCCGAACCGACGCGCCGCGGAACGCCCCGGCCCGGGTGGGCCGGCTCCGACCGACTCGCCCGCCGCCGCGGGCTCACGCCGCTCGGACCCGCGCCCCGCGGGAGACGACGCGCCCGGGTGCGACGACATGACCTCTTCTCGCGGTTCTCCCATGGATCGGATGGAGTCGTTCCACCAAGAAGCCCTCCCGCACCTCGACGCGGTCTACCGCTTCGCGTTACGCCTGAGCGGCTCCCCGGCCGACGCCGAGGATCTCGTCCAGGAGACCTTCCTGCGCGCCTACCGCGCCTGGGAACAGTACACCCCGGGAACCCGCGCCAAAAGCTGGTTGTTTACGATATGCCGCAACGTCTTCCTGCGGCAGCGCAAACGCGATCGCCGCCGCGACGAGACCGTCCGCCAGGCCGCGAACGAGGTCGACACCAACGGCATCCAGGCCGGCGAGATCCCCGTCTTCACGACCGCGTACCAGTACGACCCGGAGGGCCAGTTCTTCGCCTCGATCATCGATGACGGCATCCTCCAGGCGATCGAAAACCTCCCCCCCGATTTCCGGGACGCGGTCGTGCTCAGCGACCTCGAAGGCCTCGCCTACGCGGAGATCGCCGACGTGCTCGGCATCCCCATCGGCACCGTGAAGAGCCGCCTCTTCCGTGGGCGACGACTGCTCCAGCGGCAACTCTACGAGTATGCCACCGAATCCGGCTACGTCCAGGTGAACCCCCAATGACCCGAACCGACTGCCTCGAGGCGCTCGCGCGGCTCTACGAGTTCCTTGACGGCGAGCTCGACGCCGCGGATGCCGCCGCCGTGCGCCACCACATGGAGGTCTGCGCGGGGTGCTACCCGTTCCTCCAGTTCTGTGGCTCCTTCCAGGACGCGCTCCACCGCGCAGCCAAGGGTCAACCCGCAGCCCCACCCGAGCTCCGCCAACGCATCGCCAGCCTCCTCCGCAACGAAGGCCTCAAGCCCCACAACCACTGATCCCGCCGCACGGCCCTTGCGCTCGCGCCGCTCGCGCCCCACGGTCCCCGCGTGACGTCGACTCCCCGGAGACCGGCGTGCCGGCCGTGTCCCGTCGCGGCGCGGGAAGCCGTTGCGGAACGCGGCCGCGGGCCGCATCGTCGTCCCGAAGATTTGCCGAACCTCCGCCCCCTCCGAGGGTAGTCAACCATGCAGGATTCGACCGATTCCGAGGCGCAGACGCAGACCGGAGACCAGCTCAGGATGGCGATGGCGACGCGACGGGAGCGGGTCCTTCCCCGCCTGATCGAGGACGAGATGCGGGAGAGTTTCCTCGACTACTCCATGAGCGTGATCGTGCAGCGGGCGCTGCCGGACGTGCGGGATGGGCTGAAGCCCGTGCACCGGCGCATCCTCTACTCGATGTACGAGCTGGGGCTCAGTCCGACGCGCCCCTACAAGAAGAGCGCGACGGTGGTCGGGGACGTGCTGGGCAAGTACCACCCGCACGGGGACATGGCGGTCTACGAGGCGCTCGTGCGCATGGTGCAGGACTTCAGCCTGCGCTATCCGCTGGTGGACGGGCAGGGCAACTTCGGCAGCATCGACGGGGACAATGCGGCGGCGTACCGCTACACGGAGGCGCGGCTGACGCGGCTGGCGATGGAGATGCTGGCCGACATCGACCGGGGCACGGTGGATTTCGTGCCGAACTTCGACGACCGGCTCCAGGAGCCGGTGGTCTTGCCGGCCAAGTTGCCGAACCTGCTGGTCAACGGCTCCTCGGGCATCGCCGTGGGGATGGCCACGAACATCCCGCCCCACAACCTGCGCGAGGT
>JADGGV010000408.1 GCA_019689775.1 Gemmatimonadota bacterium | reverse complement strand
GGGGCGGGGGCGGGGGGACGGGCCGCGGATGGCCACGGTTTATATTTTGGGGGGGGGGGGCGGCCGGGGGGGCCGCCGCGGGGTGCAACACGCCACGACGGAGGGGGACCATGCGCGGACGACGCACGGACGCAGTGGCGGGCGCCGTGCTGGCCGGGGCGCTCCTCGCGCTCCCGGCCGGGCTTCGGGCGCAGGGCGAGCGGGCGACGTCGGCGCTGGACTAACGGGCCCGTGGAGGCCGCGCCGCCGCTGGGCGCGTGGCGAGATCGGGCGCCCGCGGCGATGCCGCGCGCCGACGCGCCCCCGCGGTTGCCGGCCTCGTCCGTTCGCGGCGACGACCGGATCGACCGGGGGGGGGCGCATTTGGGGGGCGGGGGGGGCGCGCGGGCGACGCCGGTCGTCGCGACGCAGCCCGCCCGGCTGGCCACGACGCCCGGCCGCCCCGCGGCGAGCCGGCCACGCCCGCACCGGAGCTCCGCGGCGACCCGGCCGCCGGATCCCACTCGCCCGGGCCGACGGCCGGCGTGTGGCTCGAGCCGCGGCACGGCGACCAGCGCGCCGACGTGTCGCGGACGTTCGCCGACGACGAGCTCGACCTCAAGCGCGAGCTGCTCCGCCGCAACCGCGGCGAGGATGGCCGCGGCGCCGCCACGGTCGAGGAGCGGGAGCGCCTGCTCGACGGGGGGAGCGGCGCCGACCAGCCGGCGGTGGCGGAGCAGCCGGCCGTGGCCGCGGAGCCGCCGGTGGCCGAACAGCCGTCCGTCGCCGAACAGCCGCCCGGCGCGGAACAGCCGCCCGGCGCGGAACAGCCGCCCGTCGCTGCCAAGCCCGTCGAACCGGTCCGCCTGGCGCCGCCCGCCGACAGCCCGCCGGCCGACGGGATCGACGACCCGCTGCGCCACGACCGGCCGCGCCTGCCGGGGCCGCGCCCCGGGCCGACGCCGTTCCTCGTGGATTCGACCGGAGGTGCGCCGGCGGCGCCGCGCTTCGCCGCGACGGCGGTGCTCCCACCGTCTCGACGGGCCGACCTCTGGCGGTTCTTCCTCGCCGAGTACCTGCACGACGCGCTCTGCTACGGGATCCCGCGGCCGCCACGCTGCGCGAGCGCGTCGGCGGCTTCGCCTGGGACTACGTGGGGCAGTTCGCCCTGTTCGGGGCCTGCCCGACGGGCCCCGTCGACGGGAGCCACCTGGTGAGGGGTCGGCCGATCTGGCCGGGCTGCGCCGTCGTACACGCGCGGAGCGTCAGCGGCCGCGAGTACACGGCCCGGGTGCTGCTCCCCGCCCTCGGCGCCGAGACGCCCGAGGCGCTCCGTTCCCGGATCTGGGCGCGGCTCGAGGAGGACGGCTACGTCGATCTACGGGGGATGGGGATGGACCAACTGACGCTCTTCGACGGCTTCGTGAAGAGCGTGAGCGTGGAGTACTGCTCGACGCCGTGGTGAGGGCGGGGCTCGTCGGCCGGCCGGTCAGAACCCGCCCATCCCGCCGCCGCCGAAGCCGCCGCCGCTGGACCCGCCGCCGCCCAGCCCCGAGCTGCTCGACGACTTGGGCGCGGACGTCATGGCGCTGGCCGTGCGCCCGCACATGTCCCCGAGGTCGTGCGTGAACGACGAGGCGCGGAACGGCTGCCCCGGTGGGCCGGCGTACCAGCGCGGCGGCTCGCGGCAGATGTCCTCGAACGCCCGGGCCCACTCCTTCGCGACCCCGAACGCCATCGCGTACGGCAGGTACCGCTCGAACATCTCCGGCGTCTTGATGACGCGCTGGATGCGGTCGCCCTCGACGCGCCGGAGGAACTCGCGGAAGCCGAGCACGCCCTCCAGCGCGCGCGTGCCGGCGAGCGTGCGGGCGGGCATGACGAGACCGAACAGGACGACGATCGCGCCCGTCGCGACGCCGGCGATGACGAACGGGACCGGCTGCTGCCCGAGCAGGTGCCGCGCGAGCGCGGAGCCGCCGTACGCCACGGCGGCGCCGAGCACGATGCCCGCCGCCACGAACGGCTTCCGCACCGCATCCGGGCGCCGCTTGTAGTAGCCGCGGTAGACCAGCCGGTCGAAGATCGCGTCCTTGATCGCCGGCAGCTCCCGGTAGAACGAGTTCACGAGCGAGGACATCGACACGGCGCTTCGGCTGCCGTCGTCGAAGAGCGCGCGGAGCAGCGCCTGCTCGTGGGGGAGCAGTTCCGCCCAGGCGGCCGGCGGGCGGGTCTGGTGGAAGATGTAGTCGGGCCGTCTGCGCAGGCCGAGGAGGCCGCCCGCGTCGATCTCCTGGATCCGCATGTAGCCGCGCACCGCCAGGTCGACGAGCATGGCGGTGATGTCCTTCGCGTCGGCGCCGTTGTCGAGCAGTGTGCCGGCCTCCGCCACCGTGAGTCCGTCCGGCGGCTCGTAGCGAGGGACGATCGGGCGCAGCCGCGGGTCTCGCCCGTAGAGGAACCAGACGCGCCACATGATGACGAAGGCGAGCAGTGGCAGCGCCAGGATCCAGTTGGCGAGGAGGAACAGCCAGATGCGCTCGGCCGCCGTCGGGCGGTGAACTACGCCCGGCGCCCACCCGACGGCGACCGTGAGGCCCTCCTTCGGCGCCAGCGGTCGCAACGCCCGCACCTCGACCACGTTGCCGCCGACAATCTCGGCGCCGCCGGCCTCGGTCGAGCCGTCGGGCCCCTCGAACGCTTGCGCCCGCACGCCGGAGACCGCGACCGGCAGGAGCACGCGCGCGGACGCCAGCGCCACGGGCACGTCGGAGTCCTGCCCGACCACGTTCCAGTACAGCTCGTCGTGGTCCGCGAAGAAGCGCAACGCCTGCTGCACCCGATACCGCAGCACGAGCTGGCGTTGCGCGTCCGTGGCGCCGGGGATGTAGACCTTCACCCGCAGCAGCCGGCCGGTCCGGTCCAGCTCGTAGCGTAGCGGCGCGCCGGCGCCGTCCGTGACCTCCAGCACCCGGACGCGGAGTGAGTAGTTCAGCCCACCCGGCCCGCGATACTCGACCGGAATGGTGCGATAGAAGCCGTTCCACGAGCCATCGAAGCGGATCTCGAACCGCTCGGTCACGTCGAGCCCGCCGTCCGTGCGCACGAGCAGCTCCGCGTCGATCCGGCGGACCGACACCTGGCGCGCGCCCTGGCGCGCGACGGCCGGCGGCGCCGCGGGCGGCGCGAGGGCAATGGCGAACGCGAGCGCGGCGGCGAGGGTGCCGACGCGCCGGCGCCCCGCGCCGGTCGGATGGGGCTGGCTCATGTCAGAAGGAGACCTTCGGGACGGCCCGCTCCTCGTCCGCGATCTCGAAGTAATCCCGGGGCTTGAAGCCGAAGGTGAGCGCGACGAGGTTGGACGGAAACTGCGCGATCTTCGTGTTCAGGTCGCGGACGACGGCGTTGTAGTAGCGCCTCGCGTTCTGGATGGCGTCCTCCAGGCCGTGCAACGTCTGCTGGAGCTGGGCGAAGCTCTCCGACGCCCGCAGCTCCGGGTACGCCTCTGCGACCACGAGCAGCGACCGGAGCGCCTGCGTGAGCTGTCCCTCCGCCTGCGCCCGCTCGGCCGGGCCGGACGCGCTCATCGCGTGGGAGCGCGCGTTCGTCACCGCCTCGAGCGTGCCGCGCTCGTGACCCGCGTAGCCCTTCACCGTCTCCACCAGATTCGGGATCAGGTCGTGGCGCCGCTTGAGCTGGACGTCCACGTCCGACCACGCCGCGTCCGCCTGCACCCGCAGCCGGACGAGCGAGTTGTACGCCCAGAACACGAACAGCACGAGGACGACGAGAACGACGCTCGGCAGCATGGCGTGGGACCTCGGTCGGCGTGTGCGCGGAAGCAGCCGGGGTCGGCAACGATATCCTCGCCACGCCAGTCATGTAAAGGGAGGTCGTACGCTTCCGGGGGTGGGAAGGCGGGGCGCTCGCGGCCCGACCGCGACCGCGCGGGCGCCGGACCCGCGTCGGCGGCGAGGCGTCGCTCGCCGCTCCGCCGCGGAGCTAGCGCGCCGGCGGGGGGGGTGGCGGCGGCGCCCGCCGCCGCGCGCGCCCGGCGCCCCCGCGGGTCGGGATCCCGGCGCGCC
>JADGGV010000016.1 GCA_019689775.1 Gemmatimonadota bacterium | reverse complement strand
CCACCGCTCCCCGGCCCCACCTCGCCGGCCGGCCGCAGCAGCAGCACCTCCGCCGCGCCGCCGCTCTCGCGCGTCCCCAGGAGCCGCGCCGGGAAGACACGCGTCTCGTTCACGACAAGCGCGTCGCCCGGAGCGATCAGCTCGACGATGTCGCGGAAGACGTGGTCCTCGAGCGCGCCGCTCGCGCGGTCGACATGCAGGAGCCGGCTCTCGTCGCGCCGCGCCGACGGGTAACGCGCGACGAGGTCGGGCGGGAGATCGTAGTCGAACGCGGAGGTGGGATACTCGGCCGGGGTGTGGCTCACGAGACGTCGCCCGTCGAAGTCCGGCTAGAAGGAGAGGTCCGGGTCGGCGGGCGGCTCCGCCGCATCGTCGGCGCGCCGCGCGGCGGCCGAGCGCGCCGGCGCGCCCTCGTTCATCAGCTCCCGGAGCTGGCGGATCCGGTCCGGCAAGACCCACAGCTCGCGCGCGCCGCCCGGCGTGCCACGCCACGCCGCGACGTACGACATGATGGAGCGCTCGATCGGGTGCGTCGCCGCGTCGTTGCGGTGCTCGAAGCGATGGCAGACCATGCCGAGGTCGATGCCGAAATGCCGCTCGAGGCGGCGCAGCGCGCGCGCACGCTCGAGCGCGTCCAACGCGCCGGCCTCGAGGAGCGCGCCCGTCAGGCGCCGCTGCGAGTTGCCGTGCTCCGCGTAGCGCGTCGTCAGCAGGCGGTAATCCGCCGAGCTCAGGCAGATGACGTCCACCTCACCCCTCGAACAGGCTGGACTGGGCCGGCTCGTCGACGAGCCGCCCCGCGGGCACCGTGTAGCGGAAGTGCTCGTAGGCGCGCCGCGTGGCCACGCGACCGCGCGGCGTGCGCATCAGGAAACCGTTCTGGATCAGGAACGGCTCGTAGACCTCTTCCATGGTCGAGGCATCCTCGCTGATGGCCACCGCCAGCGTGTTCAGCCCGACGGGCCCGCCGTCGAAGTGCTCGATCAGCGTCTTGAGCACGCGCGCGTCCATCTCGTCCAGGCCGTACTCGTCCACGTCGAGCAGCCGCAGCGCCTCGCTCGCGACCTCCCGCGTGATGACGTTCCCGGCGCGGACCTGCGCGTAATCGCGCACCCGCCGGAGCAGCCGGTTCGCTACACGAGGCGTGCCACGCGAGCGACGCGCGATCTCCAGCGCGCCCTCGGCGTCGCATTGCACGCCCAGGATCTCCGCGCTCCGCTGGATGATGAAGCGCAGCTCGTCGTGCGAGTAGAAGTTCAGCCGCTGGATGATGCCGAACCGCGCGCGCATCGGCGGCGTCAGCAGCCCGAAGCGCGTCGTCGCGCCCACCAGCGTGAAGCGCTCCACCGGCATGGACATCATCTGCGCCTTCGGCCCGTCCGAGAGCCGGATGTCGACGCGGAAGTCCTCCATGGCCGGGTACAGGAACTCCTCGATGATCGGCCGCAGCCGGTGGATCTCGTCGATGAACAGGATGTCGCGCTCGCGCAGGTTCGTCAGGATCCCGACCAGATCGTACGGCTTCTCCAGCGCCGGACCCGACGTGATCTTGATGTTCACGCCCAGCTCGCGCGCCATCAGCATCGCCAGCGTCGTCTTCCCCAGCCCCGGCGGCCCGTGGAAGAGCGTGTGGTCGAGCGCCTCGCGCCGCTTCAGCGCCGCGTCGATCCCGATCTGGAGGCTCTCCTTGACCTTCGGCTGGCCGACGAACTCGGCCAGCCGCTGCGGCCGCAGCGACAGCTCGACCGCGGTCTCGTCCGAGAGGACTTCCGGCGTGGTGATCTCGCTTCTCATGGACTCGAGCGGGGCTCCCTGCGGGCGGCACGCCCTGGTGGATACGGCTTTCGTTCGGGTCGTGGTACCCCCGCGACGCGGTTTCTTTCCGCGACACCGGCAAAGGTAGTCGGCTGGGGGGCGACCGCCAACGGTCGGCGGCCGCTCGCCCGGCGCGTCGGGCGCCCGCGCGGCGCGACGAGAGCCACGGTGCAGCGCCCGCGCCCCGGCCGACCGACCGGTGAAGGCGCAGGGGCGAGCTACCTCACCATGCTGGCGAGCGCGGCCTTGATGAGGTCGACGCCGCCCATGGGGCCGCGCTCGTCGAGGGCGCGGCGGACGGCGGTCGTCGCCTCGGCGGGCGAGTAGCCGAGGGCGACGAGGGCGGCGACGGCCTCCTCGGCGGCGCGCCCCTCGGGGCGGGGGCCGGCGGCGGCGAAGGCGAGGTCGCCGAGCTTGTCGCCGAGCTCGAGGGCGAGGCGTTCGGCCTTCTTCGCGCCGAGGCCGGGGACCTGCTTGAGCGCGGCGATGTCGCGCTCGGTGATGGCGCGCACGAGGCGCTCGGGCGTCATGTGGGAGAGCATGGCCAGGGCGAGGCGGGGCCCGACGCCGGAGGCGGTGAGCAGCCGGGCGAAGACGGCGCGCTCGGCCTCGGCGAGGAAGCCGTAGAGCGCCTGGCCGTCCTCGCGGAACGCGTGGTAGATGCGCAGCTCCACCTCGGCGCCCTCGCGCGGGAGGCGCTCGAAGACGGTGAGCGGGATCTCGACCTCGTAGCCGATGCCGGCGGCGGTCATGACCTCGGCAACGCCGAGGTCGCGCCGGAGGAGCGTGCCCCGCAGCCGGCTGATCATCGCGGCCTCCCGGCGAGCACGATGCCGAGCGGTCCCGCGCCCCGGGGGCGCGGCAGGCTGACCGCGTAGCAGTGGGCGAGGGCGATGGCGGCGGCGTCGGCGGCGTCGGCCGGCCGCGGCGGCTCCTTGAGCCGCAGCAGGCGCTGCACCATGAACTGGATCTGCTCCTTCGTCGCCTTTCCGGTGCCGGTGATGACGCTCTTGACCTCGGCCGGCGCGTACTCGACGACCGGGAGCTGGCGCAGCGCCGCGGCCAGGAGGATGACGCCGCGGGCATGGCCGAGGACCAGCGTCGTGCGGACGTTGCGGGCGTAGAAGGCGCCCTCGACGACGACGGCGTCGGGACGGGCGCGATCGAGCACCTCGTTGACCCCCTCGAAGATGTCGCGCAGGCGGAGCGCGAGCGGCTGGGCCGGCGCCGTGCGGATGACGCCGCACTCCCGCAGCGAAACGGCGCCGTCGTCCGCGCGGCCGACGACGCCGTAGCCGGTGGTGGCGGTCCCCGGGTCGACGCCGAGTACGATCACGCCTCCGCCTCGGCCAGCGCCGCCTCGTCGACGTCGACGTTCGAGTAGACCTTCTGCACGTCGTCGAGATCCTCGAGCGCGTCGAGGAGCTTGAGCACCTTGACCGCCTCGGGCCCCTCGACGTGAACGGTCGCCTTCGGCACCATCCCGATCTCGGCCTGCTCGAGCTGGAACCCGCGATCCCGCAGCGCCTGCTGCACCGCGTGGAAGTCGGCCGGCGCCGTGGCCACGACGTAGACGCCGTCCTCGTTCTTGAGGTCGATCGCGCCGGCCTCCAGCGCGGCCTCCAGCGTCGACTCCTCGTCGTAGCGCGAGGCGTCGATGTAGATCTGGCCGAGGCGCTCGAACTGCCACGCCACCGAGCCGCTGGTCCCGAGCGAGCCGCCGTTGCGCGAGAGCACGTAGCGCAGCTCGGAGACGGTGCGGTTCGGGTTGTCCGTGAGCGTCTCGATGTAGAGCGCGACGCCGGCGGGCCCGTACCCCTCGTAGCTGACCTCCTCGTAGGTCACGCCCTCGAGCTCGCCCGTCCCCCGCTTGATCGCCCGCTCGATGTTCTCCGCCGGCATGTTCGCCGCCTTCGCCGTGTCGATGGCGAGGCGCAGCCGCGGGTTGAACGCCGGGTCGCCGCCGCCGGAGCGCGCCGCAACCGTGATCTCCCGGATCAGCTTGGTGAACTGCGCGCCCCGTCTGGCGTCCGTCACCGCCTTCTTGCGCTTGATCTGCGCCCACTTGCTGTGCCCGGCCAAAGGCACCTCCGTCCCGTCTGGCGGCCCATCGGGCCGCGTACGCTTCCCTGGCGCTCGCCCGCGGCGAGCGCACGCTGCGCTGTCGTGGGGGGGGGGGGCCCCCACGCCCGCCCCCGCCCCCCGGGGCGCCCCGGGCGGGGGCCCCCGCGCCCCGGGCGCCCCCCGCGCGCCCCCCCCACGCTGCGCTGTCGTGGCGCGGTGCGCCACCAAGGCTCTACCGGTCGCCGCGCGCGGCCGTCGGCGCGGCCCACCCGGCGCGGCGCGCCGCGAGCCGCGCGGGCGGCGATCCCGCCGGCGCACGAACCCGCCCGCGCAGCCGCATCGCGCGGGTGCCCATGCGCCCGCACGCGCCCGGCCGCGCGCCGTACCCGTATCGGCTACCCGTATTGGACCCGGGGGTTCTCGGCGCGCGCGGCGTGACCGGCGGCTAGCGGTAGTTCCCGAACCGCAACTCGATCCCGTAGTCGCGTGACCGGAGGAACGCGATGACCCCCTGGAGCTCGTCCTTCGACGGGCTGGAGACGCGCAGCTCGTCGCCCTGGATGGCGACCTGCACCTTCTTGAGGCCGCGCGCCTTGACATCCTTGACGATCTGCCGCGCGGTGTCCGCGGGGATCCCCTGCTGGAGGAGGATCTCCTGGCGCAGGCGGCCGCCGGAGGCGGGCACCGGCGCCTTTGCGTCGAGGTTCCGGATCGGCACGTGACGCCGGACCATCTTCGTCTCGAGGACGTCGCGCAGCGCGCGCAGCTTGTGCTCGTCGGGCGCCTCGAGGACGAGACGCGCGGCGCCCCGGTCGAAGTCGATCGTGCAGGTCGTGCCCTTGAAGTCGTAGCGCTGCTGGACTTCCTTGCGCGCCTGGTTGACCGCGTTGTCGACCTCTTGCAGGTCGGCGCCGGTGGTCACGTCGAACGAGAATTGCTGGGCCATGAGCGGGAAGCTAATGGTGGTCCGGGGCGCCGGCCAGCCCCGGCCGGGTCTCGGGAGCGGTCCGGCGGCGGGGTCGGAACGAGGTCGCGGCAACGCGGACGGCGCCGCGGGGTATGAGTATCGGCCAACTCGAATGAGTCCCGACGATGCAACAAGCCGTGACGTCCAGACCGCCGGCCGCCTCCGGGGCGGCCCCGCGCCGCGCGGCGCGCATGCTGCTCCGCGCCGGCCGGCTTCGCTGCCCGAACTGCGGGCGCGGCCAGATCTTCATCACGTGGCTGAAGCTGCGGTACCGATGCCCCGCCTGTGACCTGCTCCTCGAGCGCGGCGAGAGCGACTACTTCATCGGCGCCTACCTGCTGAACCTGATCATCGCGGAGCTGATCGTCGTCGCGCTGATGGTGGTACTGGTGCTCGCGACGTGGCCGGCCGTCCCCTGGACCGCCGTGACCTGGGGGATCGCGCTGCTGACGATCCCGGCGGCGACGCTGACCTACCCGTACTCCCGGTCGCTGTGGCTGGCGATCGACCTGATCTTCCGGCCGCCGGAGGAGTCCGACTTCTCGCCGGGCGCGGACGTGATCGAGTTTCCGCGCGGGCCGCGCACCGAGCGGCCGCCGACGCGCCGGCCGCAGTAGCGGTTCAGCCCTCGAGCAACGGCAGCACGCGGTCGGCGGCGGCGCGGGCGGCGGCAGCGGAGTCGGCGCGCACGGTGACGTGTCCGAGCTTGCGGCCGGGGCGCGGCTCCTTGCCGTACAGGTGCAGGTGCGCGCCGGGGACGGCGGCGATGCGGGCAATGTCCGGGGCGGTGCCGATGACGTTGAGCATGACGCTATGCCCGCGGGGCGTGGTCGGGCCGAGCGGCAGGCCGAGGATCGCGCGCAGGTGGTTTTCGAACTGGCTGGTCTCGGCGCCCTCGATGGTCCAGTGGCCGGAGTTGTGGACGCGCGGCGCCATCTCGTTGGCGAGGAGCCGGACGCCGCCCTCGTCGTCACGCGCCTCGAAGAACTCGATGGCGAGGACGCCGACGTAGCCGAGGCGCTCGAGGACGGCCGTGGCGTAGCGTTCCGCCAGCGCCTGTAGCTCCGGCGTGATGTCCGGCGCCGGCGCGCGCGAGACCCGCAGGATCCCGTCGCGGTGCCGGTTCTCGACGAGCGGGTAGAACGCGACCTCCCCTCCCCTTCCCCGCACCGCCAGCACCGACAGCTCCCGGCGGAACTCGACGAACGCCTCGAGGATGAGCGGCGCGCCGCCGAGCGCGGCCCAGGCGGCGTCGGCATCCTCCGGCCGGGCGATCACGAACTGTCCCTTGCCGTCGTAGCCGAAGCGGCGCGTCTTGAGCACGGCGGGCGCGCCGATCGTGGCGAGCGCCGCATCCAGCGCCTCGCGCGAGTCGACGGCGGCGAACGCCGGGACGGGGATGCCGAGCTCGCGGAACGTCGTCTTCTCGCACAGCCGGTCCTGCGCGACCTCGAGCGCGATCGGCGGCGGGAAGACCGGCACGTGCGCCTCGAGCTGCCGCGCGGAGGCGACGTGCACGTTCTCGAACTCGTAGGTGGCGACGTCGATGCGGCGCGCGAAGCGGAGCAACGCCTCGGCGTCGTCGTAGGCGCCCAGCTCGAGGTCCGCGAGGTGCGCCATGGGCGCGTCCTCGTAGGGCTCGAGGCAGCGGAAGCGGAGGCCGAGCGGGTAGCCGGCGAGGGCCAGCATGCGGCCGAGCTGGCCCCCGCCCACGATGCCGACCCTCACTCCGGCTCCGGCGTGGGGTTGGCGAGCACGGCGTCGGTCTGCTCCTGGCGGTAGCGCCGGAGCGCCTCCCGGATCTCGGGGTGCTTCGCGCCGAGAAGCGCGGCCGCGAGGAGGGCGGCGTTGACGGCGCCGGCGGTGCCGATGGCGAGCGTGCCGACCGGGATCCCCGCGGGCATCTGCACGATCGAGAGGAGCGAATCGAGGCCGTTGAGCGCGCGGGACTGGATCGGCACGCCCAGGACGGGGAGCACGGTCTTGGAGGCGACCATCCCCGGGAGGTGCGCGGCGCCGCCGGCGCCGGCGATGACGACCTCGAGGCCGCGGCTCTCCGCCGTGGCGGCGTACTCGAAGAGGAGGTCGGGCGTGCGGTGCGCGGAGACGACGCGGACCTCATGCGGCACGCCGAGCCGGGCGAGGGTCGCGGCGGCGTGGGACATCGTCTCCCAGTCCGAGCGCGACCCCATGATCACACCGACGAGCGGGGTCATCGGATCACCTTGCCGATACGACCCCAGCGGATGGCGGCGAGGGCCGGGAGCGGCCGCGGCGAGTCGGGGTCGAACGAGTAGTAGATGAAGAGCACGTTGCCCTCGAGCTTCTTGGGGTCGAGGAAGCCCCAGAAGCGGGAATCGAGGGAGTCGTCGCGGTTGTCGCCCATGACGAACAGGCGGCCGGGCGGGACGACGATCGGCCCCCAGTTGTCGCGCGTGGGCTGGTAGGTGGCCGGATCGACGCCGGGCGCGAGGTAGCGCTTCTGCCAGACCATCCAGGGGTGGGTGGCGTCGTTGCCGGGGTCCGTGTGGACGACATACGGCTCGACCGCCGGCTTGCCGTTGCGGTAGAGCTGGCCGCCCTTCATGGCGAGCGTGTCGCCGCCCATGCCGACGATGCGCTTGACGACGTCGAGGTCGGGCTCGTGCGGCGGGCGGAAGACGACGACGTCGCCGAGGCGCGGGCCGCGCAGCCCCGGGAGGTGCCGGTCACTGAACGGGAGCTTCGGCCCGTAGGTGACCTTGCTGATCATGAGCCAGTCGTCGACGAGGAGCGTCGGGATCATCGAGCCGGACGTGATGGTGAACGTCTGGACCAGCAGCGTGCGGATGACGAGGAATATGATGACGGCGACGACGATCGACTTGACCCACTCCGTGGCCCAGCGCGCGATCCCGGACTCCTGTTTCTGTGACGGGCGGCGCGCGCCGAGCGGCGGCCGCTTCCCCTTCGCCTGACTCTTGGCCATCGCGGGTCATCTCTCCGACTTCGGTGTCCCGGGAAGAATAGCGGGGCCCCGGCGGAAGTCCAGGGCTGCCGCCGCGGCACGATTGGTGAATTACCCCGCGCGCGTGAGAACGTCGCGCCGGACCGCCGGCTGGCGCGGACGGGTTCGCGCGGCGCTCGAGCGCCCGGGCCTGTCGCCGCGCCAGGAACGAATCTTCAATGCCACGCTGGTGGCGATCGTCGCGCTCTTCCTCGTCGGATGGAGCGCGGCGATCGCGGCCGCGCTCGCGGAGGGCGCGGCGGCGCCGCCGACGCCGCTGCTGAGCGCGCGCGTGGGCGCGAACCCGCTGGCGCCGGACGCCGCGCCGGATGCCTCGTACGTGCTCGCCGCGGCGACGGAGGCGCTGTTCAGCGCGAGCGCGCTGCGGGGCGAGAGCGGCAAGGTCCACGTGGTGGTGGCGCCGCCCGGTGGCACGCTCCCGCTCCCGGACACGCTGCCGCCGCGCGCACGGATCGGCTACGTGCCGAGGGGCGGCGGCGCCGCGCCGACGGAGGGGGCGGCCCCGCCGCGCAATCCCGGGATCTGGAACGTCGTGCTGAGCCTCGGCGACGCGGCGCGGGTGGTGCCGGACCTGAACGTGATCACGCTGGTCCCGCTGTCGGCGAAGCGCGGCGGGCGGATCGGCGCCTACCGCATCGGGAGCTGGCCCTACGAACGCGGCGGTCGGCCGCGCTCGCCGGCGTACGCGCCGCCGGCGGGGCTCGTGCGGGTCACGCCGCAGAACCTCGACCTGCCGCTCTCCGAGCACATCCGGCTGGGCGACTTCGTGACGAAGGGGCAAGCGACCGTCTGGCCGAAGTACGTCGCGCTCCAGCCACGCGTCCTCGACAAGGTCGAGCTGACGCTCCAGGAGCTGGAGCGCGAGGGGCACCCGGTCCGGCGCCTCGGCGTCATCAGTGCGTTCCGCACACCGAGCTACAACGAGACCGGCGGGGACCCGACCGGCCGCGCCGCGCTCTCGCGCCACATGTACGGCGACGCGATGGACGTCTACATCGACAACGACCGGAACGGCTGCATGGACGACCTGAACGGCGATGGCAAGGTCGACATCGGCGACGCGCGGGTCCTGGGCCGCGCCGCCGAGCGCGTCGAGCGCGCGCACCCGTCGCTCATCGGCGGGATCGGCGTCTACCCGCCGACCGGCGCGCACTGCGGGTTCGTCCACATCGACACGCGTGGCTACCGGGCCCGTTGGGGGCCATGGCGGTAGGCCCCGCCGCGAGGGAGGATCGGGATGGCGAGCGAACGGATTCCGGAACGGCGCCGCCAGGCGGCGCCCGGCCCCGTGGCGGCGCAGGTGCGGGAGGACGATCTGGAGCCGCACGCGGGGCTCCGCTACGTCGCCCGGCTCTTCAAGGTGCTGGCGATCCTGCTGGTGCTCCTCCTCGTCGCCGAGGTCGTGCTGGGGCTCGTGCAGCAGGGGGCGGCCGCGCTCGCGACGCTCCTCGTCGAGGCGACGCGGCTCGTCGTCTTCGCCGCCGCGCTCTGGGCCGCCGGCGACTTCGCGCTGATGCTCATCGAGTCGAACCACGACCTGCGCGCGGTGCGGATCCTGCTCGGCCGGCTGAGCACCAAGATCGACCGGCTGCCGCCGGGCTAGCGCCCCTCCCCGGGGGCGCCGAGGGCGCCACGCACGAGGCGTCGCGGCGGCCGTCGCGGGGAGCGAGGCGACAATCCTCTTGCTCCCGGAACGATTCGCGCTTATCTTCGCGCGCACAAAACTCGACAGGCCGCTCGCACGGCCACCTAATCGCAGCACAGGGAACAAGGGACCTGGGCGCATCGTTCCAGGTCCCTTTTTGATGCCGCGCGCCGACGGCGCCGTCCGCCGGCGCGCGCGGCAAGCCCGCAGCGGGGGGCTCGACGCCCGCGAAGGTTGTCGGCGGACCGCGCCAGGGGTCTCGTCGACGTCATTCTACGAGGGAGCTATAGCACTATGCGCATCAGGGGAACCGTGAAGTGGTTCAACGACGCGAAGGGGTTCGGCTTCATCGCGCCCGAGACCGGGGGCAAGGATTGCTTCGTCCACCACTCCGCGATTCAGATGCAGGGGTTCAAGACCCTGGCCGAGGGTGAGCGGGTCGAGTTCGACCTGGTCGATGGTCCCAAGGGCCCCGCGGCCGAGAACGTGGTGCGTATAGGCGCGTAGCAACGCCCAACGCAAATCCAGGGGCCGTCCCGGGCGACCGGGGCGGCCCCTTTTTTCCTGGGGGGTGGACGCGGGGCGGCCGGGACGAAACCGCGCGGACGCGGGCGCGTAAGGTGCGGGAACCCGAACGGGAGCGGAGCGCGATGGCAGACCTGGTACCCATGGTGATTTCGACGTCGCTGTTCTTCTCGGTCGCGGCGGTGCTCATCTTCCGCCCGCTGTCCAAGCGCCTCGGCGACCTGATCGCGGTGCTGGCGCAGAGCCGCGCCGGCGCGGCGACGGCGGCGCCGAAGGCGGACGACGCCGAGACGCAGCGGCTGCGCGCGACGGTCGAGCACCTGACGGCGCGGCTGGAGCTGATGGAGGAGCGGCTGGACTTCGCGGAGCGGCTGCTCGCGACGAGCGGGCGCGCGCCGGGCGCGGCGGCGCCGCTGCTGCGCGAGCGTGCCGGCGCCTGAGGCGGGCGGCGCGCTCCATTCCCGCGCGTCCCCGGCAGGTTGTCAAACCGGTGAATCGTGGAGGCCGAGGCGGATGGAGGTGCAGGTCTTCGGCACGAAGAAGAGCGCGGAGACGCGCAAGGCGCTGCGCTTCTTCAGCGAGCGCCGGGTGAAGACGCACTTCGTGGACCTGACGCAGCGGGCGGCGTCGGCCGGCGAGCTGCGTCGCTTCGCGCAGAAGTTCGGCGTGCAGGCGCTCGTGGATCGGGAGTCGAAGCGGTTCCGCGAGCTGGGGCTGGGCGCCGCCCATCTCACGGACGAGCGCTGGCTGGCGAAGCTCGTGGAGGAGCCGCTGCTGCTGCGGCAACCGCTGGTGCGCAACGGCAACCTGCTGACCGTCGGCGACGCCGAGGCGACGTGGCGGGAGTGGACCGGCCGGTGAGCGCGGCCGGTCCCACTCCCGCGCCGCCGCTCAGCGCGTGTACTGCGTGAAGTCGCGCGCCGCGTCCTGGCACGCGGGCCAGCTCATGGGCTGGCCGGTACGCCGGTCGCTCGGCATCACGCGCTGCGCGCGCGCCACCCGCTCCGGGTCCTCGGACGCCAGGTAGGCGAGCATCGCCGTCAGCACCGCGTTCCGGCGCACCTCGGCGAACACCACCTTGTCGTACGTGTCGCGCTGCGTGTGCCAGGTGTAGAGCCAGTAGTTCCACGGGAGCGAGCCGAGGGAGAAGCCCGGCGCGGAGGCGCAGACGAAGGACGCGTGGTCGCTGCCGCCGCCGGCCGGCGTCCCGGGGAACGAGAGCTGGAGCGAGTCGGTCAGCTCGGTGGGCACGCGGGAGAGCCAGCGCGCGAGCGCTTGGCCGGCATCGACGAGGCCGGAACCGGACATGTTGCGCACGCGGCCCGTGCCGTTGTCCTGGTTGAAGAGCGCCTGCAACCCCGTGACGACCTCGGGGTGGTCGTGGGCGAAGGCCCGCGAGCCGTTCAGCCCCTGCTCCTCACCCGCCCAGTGGCCGATCAGAATGGTGCGCTTCGGCCGCGGGTAGACCTTCTTCAGGATGCGGGCGGCCTCGAGCATCGTGAGCGTCCCGGTGCCGTTGTCGGTGGCGCCGGAGCCTGAGTGCCACGAGTCGAAGTGCGCCGACAGCACGACATACTCGTCCGGCTTCTCGGTGCCCTTGATCTCGGCGATCGTGTTCGCGATCGGCACGTCGCCGAGGAAGCGGGCCTGCGCGTCGACGCGGAGCGTCGGGTGCTGGCGGTGCTCCTGGAGGCGATAGAGGAGGCCGTAGTCCTCGCAGCTCACGTCGATCTCCGGCACCGTCTGCGCGTGGGCGTTGAAGACCTTGTCGACGCCCCACCCCGCGGACCAGCGGTTGGAGATGATGCCGCGGGCGCCGGCCTGCTCGAGGACGCGCGGGAGCTGGCGGCCGTCGACGCCGGTGTTCGCGAGGCGCGCCTCCCAGGCGGCGCGGGCGCTGTCGCGCGCGGCCTGCATCTGGCTCCAATCCGCCGGCAGCGCCCAGCGCTCCCAGTCGTCGTCGGGACGGCAGGTCGGCTGGGGGAAGGAGACGAGCACGAACTTGCCGCGCACCTGCGGCAGCCAGGCCTTGAACTCGGCGGGGCTCTTCACGTCCGGGAGCGCGACGACGTCGCCCGTGACGGGGCCGTTCGTGCCGGGGCTCCACGCGAGCGCATACGCCTCGAGCGTGCGCACGCGCGGCGTGAGCAGGTCGACGTGCAGGTAGCCCTGCTGCCACCCCTTCCACGTGCCGTAGACCTCGTTGCGCGCCGGGATCCCCCAGCCGGCGTAGGTCTTGACCAACCAGTCGTTGCCGGCCTTGAGGTTCGGCGTGCCGGTCAGACGCGGCCCGATCGAGTCGAGGAGCGGCTGCGCCAGCACCTCGAGCTGCGAGTTGTGCATCCCCTCCTGCCAGATGCGCTGAAGCACGGGGTCCGGCGTGGTGAACGTCTGGGCGGCGGCGGGCGCAGCCGCCACGAGGGCGCCGCCGACGACGGCGAGGCGCGCGACGCGTTTCATTGCGGGTTCTCCTGGATCGTGGATTAAGGTTCGCGGCGGAATCTACGGACGGACGGCGGGGGCGGGCCAGGACGGGCGGCGCGGGCCCGGCGCGCGGGGCGGCGCCGCCGGCGCGGGCCCGGCCCGGCGGCGGGCCACCGTGCGATTCGGCGAGGGACGCCGGGGTTGGCAACCGCGGCGCCCGGCGCCAGCTTTCGGCCGGCTGCGGCGCGGGAGGCAGCCGCGTCGCTCCGAGCGGTGATGCGCGCACGATCCGTCCAACGAGGCCGCCATCGCGATGCACGAAGCCACCGACTTCCTGAGGAACCTGGCCGTGGTGCTGGGTGTCGCCGCCGCGACGACGGTGATCTTCCAGCGTCTGCGCCAGCCGGTGATCTTCGGGTACCTCCTCGCCGGGCTGATCATCGGGCCGCACGTGCCCGTGCCGGTCGTCGTGGACCAGGGGATGGTGCAGACGCTCTCCGAGCTCGGCGTGATCCTGGTCATGTTCTCGCTGGGCCTCGAGTTCAGCATCCGCAAGATCGTGGAGGTCGCGCCGACGGGCGGGCTGATCGCGCTGAGCGAGACCAGCGCGATGCTGGTCTTCGGCTACCTGGTGGGGCAGATCTTCGGCTGGACGACGCTCGAGAGCCTGTTCGCGGGCGCGATCGTCGCCATCTCGAGTACGACGATCGTGCTGAAGGCGTTCGAGGAGCAGGGCGTCCGCGGGAAGGCGACCGAGCTGGTCTTCGGGATCCTGATCGGCGAGGACCTGATCGCGATCTTCCTGCTGGCGACGCTGACCGCGGTCGCGTCGGGCGCCGGGGTGTCGACCGGGAGCCTCGCGCTGACCGCGATGCACCTCGTCGCGTTCCTGGCCGGGCTAGTCATCCTCGGCCTCCTCGTCGTCCCACGGCTCGTCCGCTACGTCATGCGGCTGAACCGCCCGGAGACGACGCTCGTCGCCTGCATCGGGATCTGCTTCGCGTGCGCGCTGCTCGCGCTGGAGTTCGGCTACTCGGTGGCGCTCGGCGCGTTCATCGCCGGCGCGCTGGTGGCCGAGTCGGGGCAGGTGCACGCGATCGAGCCGCTGATCCGGCCGGTGCGTGACCTGTTCGCCGCGATCTTCTTCGTGGCCGTCGGCATGCTGATCGAGCCGGCGCTCGTGGCCCGCAACTGGCTCGCCGTGGTCGTGCTCACGCTCGTGGTCGTGGTCGGGAAGGTCGTCGCCGTCTCGATGGCCGCGTTCCTCGCCGGGAACGAGGTGCGGACCGCGACGCGCACGGGGATGAGCCTGGCGCAGATCGGCGAGTTCTCCTTCATCATCGCCGGGATCGGGCTGTCGCTCGGGGCGACGCGGGAGTTCCTCTACCCCGTCGCGATCGCCGTCTCCGCGATCACGACGCTCGTCACGCCGTGGCTGATCCGGGCGTCGGCGCCGGCGGCGCTGTTCGTCGACCGGAAGCTGCCGAAGCCGCTCCAGACGTTCGCGGCGCTCTACGGCTCATGGATCGGGCGGCTGCGCGCGGGCGGGCGGGAGGCGGCCGGGCGGCGCCGCATCCGCCGCGCCGTGCGGGTGCTGGCGCTGGACGCGGCGCTGCTGGCGGCCGTGGCGATCGGCGAATCCCTCGAGGAGGGGCGGATCGCGCAGGTCCTGTCGGCGTGGACCGGGCTGGCGCCGTCCGCGGCGCGCCTGCTCGTCGAGGCCGGCGCGCTCCTCATCGCGGCGCCGCTCGTGTTCGGGATCGTGCGCAACGCCCGGGTGCTCGCGGTGCTGCTCGCGGTGAGCGCGCTGCCGCACGCGACGAGGGGCGTGGACCTCGCGGCGGCGCCGCGCCGCGCGATGATCGTCGCGCTGCAACTCCTGATCGTCTTCCTCGTGGGCGCGCCGCTCATCGTCGTGACGCAGCCGTTCCTGCCGCCGTTCCGGGGCGCCGCCGCGCTCGCCGTCGTGGTCGGGACGCTCTGGGTCGCGGTCTGGCGGAGCGCGCGCAACCTCCAGGGGCACGCACGCGCCGGCGCCGAGGTGATCGTGGCCGCGCTGGAGCACCAGATGGCCGCGGGCGCCGAGCCGGCGGGTGCGGCGGAGGACACGACGCTCGCGCGCCTGCACCGCCTGCTGCCGGGGCTGGGTGAACCCGTACCGGTGCGGATCGGCCCGAGCAGCCCGGCGGCCGGGCGCACGCTGGCCGAGCTGAACCTGCGGGGGCAGACGGGCGCGACGGTCCTGGCGATCGTGCGCGACGGCCAGGAGGTGTTGCTGCCGGTCGGGAAGGAGGCGCTCCGGCCGGGCGACCTGCTGGCGCTCGCGGGCGCGCCCGACGCGATCGCCGCGGCGGAAGAGATGCTGGGCGCGGCGCCGCACGAGGCCGCGCGGCCGGTCAGAACGCTCGACCCACGTTGAGCAGGAGGCGCCACTGGCCGCGGGTGTCGGCGCCGACGCCGGCCTCGAGCGGCCCCGCCGGCGTGCCCCAGACGGCCTCGAGCGCGGCGCCGCCGACCGCATCGCCGGGCGGCGCGAGCGGCGCCACGGCGCCGCGGGCCAGGCCGGCGCGCAGCCGCAGCCGGAGCCAGCCGCCGGCCGGCAGTAGCGGGTAGGCGGCGTCGCCACCGGCGGCGAAGACGCGCCGCGCGCGGTCCTGTCCCCAGCGCATCCCGGGGATCCAGCGGTCGTCGCCGAGCGCGGGGAGCGCGTCGAGCGGCGCGGCGCCGTCGACCGCCTCCGCGCGCGCGACGGCGGCGAGGTGCAGCCGGCCGAGCGTGCCGGGGAGCGCGGCGCGCAACCGTCCGGCGCGGTAGTCCACGCCGCCGCCGCGCGCCTCGAGCACGAGCTCGCTCGGCACGCCGACCGGCTCGAAGCCGGCGTGGGCGGAGCGGGCGGAGAGGACGGGCCCGACCGCGCCGCCGTCCGGGCCGTCGGCGGCGGAGACCGACTCGGCGCGGAGCTGCGCCTCGAGCACCCAGCGCGGCCCGGGCAGCCGGAGCACGGCGCCGATCCAGCCGCCGGCGCGGTGGACGTCGGCGTCGGCGTCGCCCACGGCGTCGCGGATCTCGCGGATCGTCTCGGCGCGGCCGAAGCCGCCGAGCGTCCAGACGGGCCGCGCCCAGGTCGCGTGCACGCCGACGCGGAGCGCCGCCTCCCGCCGCAGTCCGTCGGCCATCCCGAACAGCGACGCCTCGACGGGCGGGCCGATCGCGTCCCACCCCTCGAGCGCGATCCAGCCACGCGCGCCGCGGTCCTCGTCGTAGCCCGCGGCCGCGGCCACCACGGCGCGCGGCCGGGGGTCGGCGCGCACGACCAGCTCCCCGCCCGAGACCTGCGGCCAGACGCCATCGAACAGGCCGGTGGCGTAGAGCCGATCCACGCGCGCGAGGATCGCGGCGGGGGCGTACGCGCCGGGAACGGCGCCCGCGAACCGCGCGCGCACGAGCGGCGCGAGCCCGGGCAGCGGCGTCACGACGCGGAGGCCGGTCAGCGTCGCGGGCGCCGGGCCGGGCGTCCGCGGCGCGCGATCGGAGCCGGCGGGCGCGGGCGGAAGCGCGCGCAGCGCCGCGGCCCGGCCGGCGTCGACGAGGAACGTGGGATCGCGCGGGAACTGGAACGCGAAGAAGCCGGCCGGCAGCGCCGGGCGCACGGCGTAGTCCGGCGTGCCCGACTCGCCGGCGTTGCGCAGGAGCAGGCGGGCTGCGCGCGTCGCGATGCGGATCGGCGACGACGCGTCGAGCGTGTCCGCCGGCCGCACGACCTCGCTCGCGATGACGGGCGCGCCCCCGGCGGCCCGGGCGACGTCGATCGGGACGTTGTCGTCGATGCCGCCGTCGATCAGGAGGCGACCGCCCCAGTTCACGGGCGCGAAGACGCCGGGGACGGCCATGCTGGCGCGGACGGCGCGCGGCAGGTCGCCGGCGGCGAGCGCCTCCGCCTTGCCGGTGGCCAGGTCGGCGACGACGGCGCGGAAGCGGCGCGGCAGCCGGTCGAAGTCGTTGCGGGCGCGGACGCCGGCGTCGAACAGGTAGCGGACGAGCGCGCGGTTGATGCCGCGATCGGGGACGAGCCCCTGCGGGAGCGTGGCGCCGTCGGCGAGCGGATAGCGGAGCGCCGGCTGCCAGAGCCCGTCCGGGCCGAGCGGCACCGGGTCGAACGCGAAGATGCTCGACCAGTCCTCCTCCCGGAACACCCGGACGATCTCCCCTGGCGAGTAGCCGGCGGCGTAGAGCGAGCCGACGATCGCGCCCATGCTGGTGCCGACGACGAGGCGCGGCGCCCAACGGCGCTGGTCGAGGCCGACCAGCACACCGGCATGCGCGATGCCGCGCGAGCCGCCGCCGCCGAGCACGAGCGCGGTCTCCTGCCCGACGGCGGGGCGCGCCGCGCCGAGCGCGGCAAGGAGTGGGACGAGCAGACGACGGAGCGGTGACGGCACGCGGCGCGGGGCTCGGGACCGGCGCCCGCCGACGGCGGGCGGCCGCGCAACGTACGTTCCGGCGGCCCGGCCGGGCAACGGGCGTCGCGCCTTTCCGCCGGCCTCGCGCCGTGTAGATTGCGGCGCCATGAAACGACGCCTCGTACTCAACCTGCGCGACCGTCGCCCGATCTGGGAGATGCCGGCCTGGGTTCTCGACGCCGTGACCGACGCGCTCCCGGGGTGGGAGATCGTGGTCCCGGCCGCCGAGACCGACGGCATCGGCGACGGCACGAGCGCCGCGCCGCCGGAGCTGATCGAGGCGGTGCGCGGCGCCGAGCTGTACTTCGGCTTCGGCATGCCGCGGAACCTGTTCGTCGCGGCGACGACGGGCCCCGACGCCCGCCTGCGGTGGGTCCACTCCGGGAGCGCGGGCGTCCGCGGCACGCTCTACCCCGAGATGCGCGAGGCGGACGTGATCCTCACGAACTCCGCGGGTATCCACGGGCCGCCGATCGCCGAGACGGTGCTGGGGATGGTGCTCTACTTCGCGCGCGGGCTGGACTACGGCGTCGCCGCGCAGCGCGCCGGGCGCTGGGACCAGGAGCCGTTCTACCGCGCGGACTCGCCGGTCCGGGAGATCGCGGGCGCGACGCTCGGCATCCTCGGGCTCGGCGGCATCGGCCGCGAGGTCGCCACCCGCGCGCTCGCGCTCGGGATGCGCGTGCTCGCGTCGAAGCGCCGACCCGGCGAGGCGCCGCCCGGCGTCGAGCTCATGCTGGGCGAGGAGGGGCTCACGCGGGTGCTGCGCGAGAGCGACTACGTCGTCGTCGCGCTCCCGGACACGGACGCCACCCGCGGGCTCCTGTCGGCCGAGCGGCTCGACGAGATGCGGCGCGACGCCGTCCTCGTCAACATCTCGCGGGGCACGGTGATCGACGAGGCGGCGCTCGCGGCGCGGCTCGCCACTGGGCGCCTGCGCGGCGCCGGGTTGGACGTGTTCGAGCGCGAGCCGCTCGCCCCCGACTCGCCGCTCTGGCGGCTGCCGAACGTGCTCAT
Organism: Gemmatimonadota bacterium; assembly: GCA_019689775.1. Classification (GTDB taxonomy): domain Bacteria; phylum Gemmatimonadota; class Gemmatimonadetes; order Longimicrobiales; family RSA9; genus JADGGV01. Next base: position 2,943 of record JADGGV010000016.1, on the reverse strand, counting down.
CCTGCCGCACGTCAGCCCCGTCTCGCCGCGCTTCTGGCGGCGGGAGACCGAGCTGATCGTGGACAACATCCGCCGCTACCTCGAGGGCCGCCCGCTCCGCAACGTCGTCGACAAGCGGCACGGGTACTAGCGATGCCGCTCGACATCCGGGTGCTGGACCTGACGCAGAACCTGGCCGGGCCGTACTGTGCGCAGATCCTGGGCGACCTGGGCGCCGACGTGGTCAAGGTCGAGCGCCCCGGCGCGGGCGACCCCGCTCGCGCGTGGGGCCCGCCGTTCTGGGAGGGCGAGGGGCCGCTGTTCCTGGCCGCGAACCGGAACAAGCGCTCGCTGGCGCTCGACCTCAAGACGGCGGAGGGGCTCGAGATCGTGCGGCGCCTCGTCGCCGGCGCGGACGTGGTGCTCCAATCCTTCCGCGCGGGTGTGGCCGAGCGGCTCGGCCTCGGCTACGCCGACGTGCGCGCGCTCAACCCGCGGGCGATCTACTGCGCGATCTCGGCGTTCGGGCCGCGCGGCCCGCTGCGCGAGCTTCCCGGTTACGACCCGCTCATGCAGGCGTACGCCGGGCTCATGTCCGTGAACGGCCACCCGGGGCAGCCGCCGAGCCGCGTGGGCACGTCGCTCGTCGACATGGGCACGGGGATGTGGGCGGCGATCGGCGTGCTCGCGGCGCTGGGCGAGCGCGAGCGCACCGGCGTCGGCAGCCAGGTCGGTGCATCGCTGTTCGAGACGGCGTTGGCCTGGAACGCGTACCACCTGCTGGGTTACTTCGGCACCGGGCGCGCGCCGGGACCGGCCGGGGCCGGCTTTCCGTCGATCGCGCCGTACGAGGCGTTCCCGACCGCCGACGGGCGGCTCATGATCGCGGCGGCGAACGACGGGCTGTTCCTCCGCCTGTGCCGGGCGCTCGAGCTGCCGGAGCTTGCGGCGGACCCGCGCTTCCGCGACAACCCGAGCCGCGTCGCGCACCGCGCGGAGCTGTACGAGCGCATCGCCGTGCGGACCGCCGCGGAGCCGACCGCCGGCGTCGAGGCGAGGCTGCGCGAGGCGGGGGTGCCGTGCGCGCCGATCCTGGACGTCGCCGGCATCGCGGCCGAGGAGCAGACGCGGGCGACGGGGATCCTCCAGCCCGCGGCGCACGCGCGCATCCCGAGGTACCGCGCCGTGGGGCTGCCGCTCGAGTTCGACGGCGAGCGGCCGGCCGCGCGCCGCGCGCCGCCGATCGTGGGCGAGCACACGCGCGAGATCCTGCGCGAGCTGGGATACGACGACGAGCGCATTGCCGCGCTCGAGGCGAGCGGCGTGGTGGAACAGGGGGACCCGGAGCGATGATCCGCGTGAGCGGTGTGAGCCTGATCCTGGCGGTGCTCGGCGCCGCGGCGCTCGGCGCCTCCGCCCCGCGCGCGGCGCAGGTGCCGGCGATCCGCGAGGAGAACGTCCGCGCCGAGCTGGCGGCGCTGGCCGACGACTCGATGCAGGGGCGCAGGACCGCATCGCCCGGGGGCGCGCGGGCCGCGCGCTTCATCGCGCAGCGGATGCGGGAGCTGGGGCTCCAGCCGGCGGGCGACAGCGGCTTCTTCCAGCGCGTGCCGCTCGCCCGCTCGCCGCAGGGCGGGCGCGGCGGGCTCATGCTCCTGGACGCGCTCGAGGGCCTCGACACCGTGCCGGCGGCCGCGCGCGCCATCGCCGTCAACGTCGTCGGCCTCCTCCCGGGGAGCGACCCGAAGCTGAAGGACGAGGCGATCCTGGTCGACGCGCACTACGACCACCTGGGCGTCGGCCGGCCCGTGGGCGGGGATTCGATCTACAACGGCGCCGACGACGACGCGTCCGGCACGGTCGCGGTGCTGGAGATCGCGCGGGCGCTCGCCGCCGGACCAAAGCCGAAGCGCACGGTCGTCTTCCTGGCGACGACGGGCGAGGAGGTCGGGCTGCTCGGGACGCGCTGGTACATCGCGCACCCCGTCGTGCCGCTCGAGCGCACCGTCGCGAACCTCGAGATCGAGATGATCGGGCGCCCCGACTCGCTCGCGGGCGGCCGCGGCAAGGGGTGGCTGACAGGGTTCGAGCGCTCCACCATGGGCAGCCTGCTCGCGGCGGCCGGGATCCCGATCGTCGCCGATCCGCACCCCGAGCAGAGCTTCTTCACGCGGAGCGACAACATCGCCTTCGCGCGCCGCGGCATCCCGGCGCACACGCTCTCGTCCTACAACCTCCACACCGACTACCACACGCCGGACGACGAGGTCGACCGCGTCGACGTCGCGCACATGACCGCCGTCATTCGCGCCGCCGCCCGCGCCGTGCGGCTGCTGGCCGACGGGCCGGCGCCGACGTGGAACCCGGGCGGGCGGCCGGACGGGCCGGGCCGACCGTAGGCGCCGGTGGGCCGGAGCGCCGTCGCGGCCCCGTCCGTATCTCGCCCGGCAGGCAAGCCCGGCTCAGCGGTACCGGATGTCTTCCTCGCTCCCGCTCTCCGGGATGTGCCCGCGCTCGTAGTGCAGCCCGGAGAGCCGCATCAGCTCGTGCCACCGGTTCCGCACCCAGTCCTCGAGCTCGTCCTGCAGCTCCTGCTCCTGCTGATCCGTGAAGGCCGGCTCGTCGACGATCGTCGGCGGCAGGTCGATCGACGCGAACGGCCGGCCGTCGTTCCAGTGGAAGTGCGCCACCTTGTAGTGGGTCGGGCCGTAGGTGCGGCCGTCGGAGACGAGGAGTGGGCGCCAGCGGCTGGGGCCGCGGTCCGCCGTCACGAAGACGGCGATGTCGGTCGTCGGCTCGTCCTGAACCTGGTCGTAGCCGCGGTCCGCGCCCTGCACCGCCGCCGTCCGCCGCAGCTCATCCCACTGCTCCTTCGTCACCTCGATCTCGAAGAACAGGTCGCGTGGCTCCATCGATCCTCCATCGTGGCGGGCCCCGGGAGGGGAGGACGGCAAGGGGGGTGCC
>JADGGV010000407.1 GCA_019689775.1 Gemmatimonadota bacterium | reverse complement strand
ATTTGTTTAAAAGCCACCGCCCCGCGCGCGCCCGCGCCCCCCGCCCGCGCCCGCGCCGCCCGCCGACGCCGCCAGCGCGGGCGACGCGCCCGTCGTCGCGGCGGCGATGACGCGCGGTGCGCCCGGGCCGTCGGCCCGCGCGACCGTGACCGTGCGCGGGTCCGTGCGCCGGTCGTCCCACGCGACCCAGACCGTGTTCCCCGCCGCCGCGAGCTTGACCTGCGAGGGCGGCACCCACGCGGCCGTCTCCAGCGCCACCGGCGCGCTCCAGCTCCGGCCCTGGTCCGCCGAGACCGCGTACCACAGCCCCTGGCGGTTGGTCGCGCCGGTGTACCAGCCGACGTGCACGCGGCCGCGCGCGTCCACCGCCAGCGCCGGGCCCGCGTGCGGGCACCCCGGGTAGACCCAGCCGTCCGCGCCGACGCGGACCGGCGCGCCGAAATCGGCCGCGCCCGGCGCCTTCCGCGCCACCACCACGTCGCGCACGTTCCCCGGATAGACCTTCCGCCAGGCAACGTAGACGCTGCCGTCCGCCGCCGTCGCCAGGGCCGTCCGGCAGCACGGGCACGCGTTCGCATCGATGACGCGGCTCGCCGAGAAGCTCCGCCCGCCGTCGGTCGAGATGGCGAAGCGGACCTCGGAGCCGGGGTCGGTCAGCGTCGTCGCGCCGTGATGCTGCATCGCGGACGCCGAGTGGGGGACGGCTCCCGACGGCGCGGTCGCCGTGGACGTCGGAGCGCCCGCGGGCTTCGCGCGGTCCGCCGCGCCCCCACTCTCGCGTTCCGCCGCATCGCGCACCCGCGAGTCCAGCCACGCCACGTACACCGACCCGTCGGCCGCCACGACGATGTTGTGGAACGTGTGCGAGGACGGCGGGCCGCCGGCGTCGTCGTTCACGGTGATCGCCGGCGCGAACGTGCGGCCGCCGTCCGTCGAGCGGGCAAGCCGCAGGTCGCTCGCCGGGAAGCGGCGCCCCGGCACCGTCCGGTTGTTCTGCCACACGACGTAGACGGTGCCGTCGGGCCCGACCGCGACCTGCGCGGGCGCCTGCTCGTGCGGCGCGGCGTCGCCGTCGACGTCGTTGACGCGGACAGGCGCGCTCCAGGCGCGCTCGCCCGGCGCGCGCCGCGCCAGGTAGACGTCCTGCCCGCCCGGCCCCGCGCCGACCCAGGCGATGTACGTCTCGCCCGACGGGCCGCGCGCGACCGTGGGGTTGCTCGCGCCGCTCGCGGCGACCGTCGCGACCGGGCCCACGCTCGCACCCTCGCCCCGCGTGCAGCCGCCGGCCGCCAGGGCGGCGAGCGCCGCCGCCAGGAGCATCCCCCGCCGCGGACGGCGGGGCTCGGAGATGGATGCCGTCATCGTCGTCGCCTATCGATTCCAGTGGTACTCGAGGCCGAGGAAGACCGAGCGGGGCATCCCCGGCGCCAACTCCTCCCCGCGCGCCGCGGTGTAGAGCGCGGTTTCGGCGTAGCGCGCGTCGGTCACGTTGTCGAGCCGGCCGACCAGCTCGAGGCCGCGGCCGAGCGGCGCGTTCACCCGCAGGTTCAGCAGGTCGTGGCCGCCGTAGCGGTGCGTGTTCTCCGCGTCCTCCCAGAACGAGCCGATCCGCACCCACTCCAGGCCGAGCCGCGCGCCCGCCGGCCGCCGCGGCGTCCAGTTCAGCCGCGCGTTCAGCGTCGTGCGCGGCGCCGCCTCCACCTCGTGCCCGGCGTAGTCCACGCCCGGCTTCGGCGACCAGCGCTCGTACGTGTGCCGCGAGCGGCTGTACGCCACGTCCGCGCGCACGCCCGCCAGCAGCTCCGCGCCGAGCCCCGCCTCGATCCCGCGGTGCAGCGTCTCGCCGGCGTTCACCGTCTCGCGCGTGCCGTCCGGGTTGATGTAGCTCAGGATGTCGTCCTTCACATCCATGCGGTACACGGCAACCTGGTAGGCGAGCCGCCCGAGCAGCCGGCCGCGCGCGCCGGCCTCGACGTTGTCGGCGACGACGGGCCGGAGGTCGATGGTGTTGGCCGCCTGCCCCTGCCGGAAGAGCTGCCCCTCGGAGGGCGCGCGGAAGCCGTGGCCGTAGAGCGCGTATAGGTTGAGCGCCTCGGTCGCCTCGTAGGTCGCACCGAGCTTCGGGCTGAGGTGATCGTACGTGGGCGAGGCGTCGGCGGGGCGGCGGTACTTGCCGGTCTGCACCGGCGCGAGCCGCGTCGCATAGTCGAAGCCGACGTGGTCGTAGCGCAGCCCGGCCGTCAGATGCAGCCGTTCGGTCGGCGACGCGTCGAGCTGCGCGTAGGGCGAGATCCCCTGGAACGTCACGTCGTAGTCGTAGAGCGTGTCGTTCTCGACGTAGGACGTGAACACCTCGCCGTCGCGCGTCGGCTGGATCGCGCGCTCGAGCCGGCTCCCCGGCGAGTGGTCGATGTCCACGCCGGCGATCACGCGCGCGCCCAGCCACCCCAGCTCGCGGCGGTACTTCGCCAGCAGGCCGATCGACGCGTTGCGCGTGTCGTACGTCGTCGGATCGTACGTGAGCGACCAGTTCGGCAGGATGTCCATGTCGTCGTAGCGCGCGTACGGCGTCAGGCTGAGCAGCGAGCGCTCCGTCCGGTGCTCGAGCGCGCTGGACAGCCGCAGCGCCAGCACGCGCCGGAACGAGATCGGCGTGTAGTTCTGTCGCGGGTCGCGCTCGAAGTCCGCGCGCAGCAGCGCGGACGCACCCGCCGTCTGCTGGTCGACGTGAGTGACATCCGCCACCGTCTTGAGCGACGTCGCCGCGCCCAGCCGCCGGTCCCAGCGCAGCGTGCCGCTCTGCCGGTCGTAGCCCGTGGCGCTGCGCCAGCCGTCGCTGCGCGTCACGTTCAGGTCCGCGCGCAGCCCGTCGGCGCCGCGCGTCCCGGACAGCGAGCCGAGGACGCGACGCCAGCCGAACGCGCCGCCCTCGACGTACGCCTCCGCGCTCGGCGCCGCCGACGGCGCGCGCGTCTCCACGTTGATCACCCCACCGATCGCGTCGCTGCCGTAGAGCGCGGTGGCCGGGCCCTTCAGCACCTCGATCCGCTCCGCCTGCGGGACGTTGACCTCGTAGAGCGCGTTGTGGTTGTAGAAGCCCGTCGAGCGCGTGGGCACGCCGTCCTCGAGGAACAGGTACATCGGGTTCGTCGTCTGCGGCAGGCGGATCGACGTCATGTGCCCCTCGCCGCCCGTCACGCTCACCCACACGCCCGGGATCTGGCCCAGCACCTCCGCCGGGTGCGTCGGCTTCGTGCGCGCCAGCTCCGCGCCGCCGACCACGCCGACCGTGGCCGCCGTCTGCCCGAGCCGCTGCGCCTCCCGCGTCGCCGTGACGACGACGGTCGGGAGCGCGACCGCCGCCGTGCCCAGCTTCAGCTCGACGCGTGCGACCGCGCCCGCGCCGACCTCGATTCGCGCCGTCGCCTCGCGCGAGCCGATCCGCTCCGCGCTCACGACGTAAGCGCCCGGCGCGACGCCGCCGATGCGGAACCGCCCGGCCACGTCCGTCACCGCGCCTAGCCCGGTGCCGCGAAGCTGTACGATCGCGCCGGCGAGCGGCGCCGCCGTCTCCGCGTCGGTCACCGTGCCCTCGACGCTCCCCGTCGCCGCGGGCTGCTGCGCCCGGAGCGGCAGTGCGGCCGCGAGCGCGAGCGCCGCCGCGCCGGCGGCCCGCGGGAGCCGCCAAACCATCCGCGCGGCGACGCCGCGCAGTCGTGTGCTGGTAAACATCGGGTCCGTTCGCCTGGTGGTGTGGCCGGGAACGGGCGCCCGCGCTCGCTCGAGCGCCGGCGGGCCCGTGCCGTGGTCTCCGTCGTCGGGTAGACCTCAGGCGAGCGGTGGGGCGTGCGCGAAGGGGATGAGGTCGAGGGCGGGATCCGGCAGCAGCGGCACGGTCGGCGCCGCCACGGCGCGCACGAAGTCCGGCGCCACCGCGAACACGTCCGCGTCGGCGGCGCGGGCCCCGAGCGCCACGCCCGGCGCGCACGCGCCGAGACAGGTGCAGGCGGCGTGGCTGGCGTGGGCGGGCCCGGCGCCGCGGGCGGGTGGGGGGTGGGGTTCTCTTATAACACAACACGCGCCC
>JADGGV010000406.1 GCA_019689775.1 Gemmatimonadota bacterium | reverse complement strand
CCGCTATCCCTCCCCCCATCCTCCCCGCCTGAGCCACACCGTGAACGTCGACCCCGCGCCCGGCTGACTCTCCACCGTAACATCCCCCCGCATCTCGCGCGCGAGTCGGCGCGCGATCGCGAGGCCGAGGCCAGTCCCCTGCCGGGGGCGGGTCAGGCTCGAGTCCACCTGATAGAACGGCTCGAAGATGTCCGCCTGCTTCTCGGGGGGGATCCCGATGCCCGTGTCGCGCACGCGGAGGCGGGCGACGGGGCCGTCCGCCTCGGCCCAGACGGTGATCCGGCCGCCCGGGTCGGTGAACTTGACGGCGTTGGACAGGAGGTTGAGCAGGATCTGCCGGAGCTTGTCGCGGTCGGCGCGGACGGTGAGGCCGCCGGGCCCGGGCTCGCGACGGTACTCGATCCCCTTCTCGTCGAGCTGCGGGGCGATGAGCGGCTCGACGGCGCGGCAAAGCTCGTCGACGGGGACGTCCTGGATGTCGAACTCGAGGCGTCCGGCCTCGAGGCGCGCGAAGCTGAGCAGCTCGTCGATCAGGCCCAGGAGGTGGCGTTGGCTGCGCTGGATCCGGGCGACGGAGGCGAGCACGCCGTCGTTGACCGGGCCGTGCACGCCGAGCTCGATGAGCTGGGCGTAGCCGGCGATCGCGTTGAGCGGCGTTCGCAGCTCGTGGCTCATCATGGCCAGGAACTCGGTCTTGCTGCGGTTGGCCTCCTCGGCCTCGGCGCGTGCGGCCTGCTCGGCGCGGAACAGGCGGGCGTTGTCGAGCGCGAGGGCGGCGCGGCGGGCCATCTCCTGGGCGAGGGTCACGTCGGCGGCGCCGAAGTCGGGGCGGGCGCTGCCGTGCACGCGCACGAGCAGGAGCGAGCCGAGCGTGCGGCCGCGCGCGATCATCGGCACGCAGCAGTAGCTGCGCGGGGCGAGCCGCTCGATGAGCCGCAGGAACTCCGGGTCCTCGGAGATGCTCCGCGCGGCCTCCATGCGGAACTCGGCGACGGCGGGCCGCCCGGTGGCCAGGACGTCGAGGATGAAGTTCGGTCGGTCGTGCGGCGGCGGGAATTTCTCGAGCGCGCGCAGCGGCGCGTCGAACCCGGGATCGGCGTGCGCGGTCGCGACGCGGCGGATCTCACCGCTCTCCTCGAGCACGTCCAGGACGCAGTAGTCGGCGATCCCCTCCACGGCGAGGCGCGCCACCGTCTCGAGCGTCCGCTCCGGCTCGAGCGACTGCCCGAGCGCCTCGCCCACGCGCGCCAGGAAGCTCTGCGCCGATAGCACCTCCTGGAGTTCGGCCGCCGAGCGCGCGAGCGCCTCGCGCGCCTCGACCTCCGTCGTCACGTCGCGCGCCACGCCGGTCACGAGCACCGGCCGCCGCGCGCCGTCCAGCAGCACCTGGCCGGCCGACTCGATGTGGTGGATCGTGCCATCCGGGTGGACGACGCGGTAGCCGACCGTGAACCGGCGCTCCGCGGCGGACGCCCCGGCGATCGCCGCCTCCAGCGCCGCGCGGACGCGGTCGGCGTCGTCGACGTGGACCCGCGACGCCCACTGCGCGGGAATCGGCCGCAGATCGTCCGCGGCGAGCCCGAAGAGCGCGCGCATCCGCTCGTCCTGCGCCCCCGCGCCGGTGCGCAGGTCGACGCTCCACGTCGCCAGGCGCGCCAGGTCCATGGCGAGGTCGAGCCGCCACGCCGTCTGCTCCAGCAGATCGGTCGCGCGCCGGCGGGCGGTGATGTCGCGCGTGAGGCTGACCGCGCCGCCCGGGAGCGGGATGATCCGCGTCTCGAACTCCCGCCCGAGCCGCGGCTCCGACGTCTCGACCGCCAGCTCGCGCTGCTCCGCCACCACCTGTAGCGCCACCCGGTGCAGTGGCCCGCCGCAAAGCTCCGGGAACTCCTCCCACAGCACCCGCCCCAGCAGCCGCTCCACCTCCTTCCCGAGCAGCTCGACCCACGCCCGCGCGGGCGGATTCAGGTAGCCCCAGCGCCACTCCGCGTCGTCGACTGGCGCGAGGTCCGACAGGCCGTCCAGCACCCGGCGCACCAGGGCGCCCGCGGCGGCCGCGCGCGCGGCCGCGAGCGCCGCCAGCCCCGGCGACGCCCCCCGGGCGTGGTCGGTCGCGCGCTCCTCCGGCGCCGGGTTCGGCGCGCCCGCTCGCGCTGCGGCGTCGCCCGCGCCGTCGCGGCGCGGGTCCAGCGAGATGTCCGGGAATTCCATTCGGCGGCTCCTGCGGCACGCATCCCACCGCGCGGTCGGGACCGCGCCGGCTTCGGGTGCTGACGCGCGCTGCAAGGATTGGGCGCGCACCGTGGGCGGGAACCCCGGCGAGTCCGCCCGAAAGCCGCCGTCGAGCCAGGTTTCAGGGGGGGTACGCTCCCGCGCGCGGCTGCTCGGGAGCACAATCGGGAGCGGGAACCGCAACCGACCTGCCAGACCCGCTCTCACTCGCGCAGCATCCGCTCGGGCGCGTCGTCGAGGTCGTCGAACTGGCCGGAGCGCGCGGCGGCGACGAACAGCGCCACGAACACGGCGCCCAGGCCGAGCGCCGCGAGCAGGACGACGATCAGCCCGGCCATGCTTCCTCCCGGCGCACGAGCGCCTCGACGCGGGCGGCGCCCCAGAGCACGACCAGGCTCGAGAGCGGCATGAGCAGCGCGGCGACGAGCGGGCTCATCAGCCCCGCGGCGGCGGCGCCGACGGCAAGCGCGTTGTAGGCGATGGAGTGATGCTGCGCGATTCGGGTCACGCGCCGGGCGGCGCGGGCGGCGCGGCGCGCGGCGAGCACGGGCGCGAGCGAGGCGGCGGAGACGACGCCGTCGGCGATGAGGACGCTGCTCGCCGCGCCGCCCGCCATCGCGATGCCGACGTCGGCCGCGGCGAGCGCGGGCCCGTCGTTCAGTCCGTCGCCGGCGAAGAGGACGCGCCGCCCTTCCGCTCGCCGGGCCTCGACCCATTCGGCCTTCTCCGCCGGCCCCATACGGGCGACGACGCCGTCCACGCCCACGGCAGCGGCGATCCTCCGCGCCGCCTCGGGATGGTCGCCGGTGAGCAGCACGACCTCGAGCCCCTCGCGCCGCAGCGCGGCGATCGTGGCCGCGGCGTCGGCGCGGAGGGCGTCGCCGAGGCGGAGCAGGTGGCGCGCGCCGTCGTCGCCCTCGAGGAGGAGTACGCCAGGGCCGCCGCTCCGGAGCCGCCACGCGCGCCCATCCACGCGCCCGGCGATCCCGACGCCGGGCTCCTCGCGCACCCGCTCGCCGCGCGGGAGCGGGATCCCGCGCCGCGCGGCCTCGGCCACGACGGCCCGCGCCGCCGGGTGGCTGCTGTAGCGCTCGAGCCCCGCGGCGATGCGCAGCGCCGCGTCGTCCGCCTCCAGCACGGTGAGCGCGCCCTCCGTCACCGTCCCCGTCTTGTCGAGCGCGACCAGGTCGACGTCCGCGATCGCGGCGAGCGTGTCGGGCGAGCGGAGCAGCAGGCCGCGCCGCGCCGCCGCGCCCAGACCGGCCGTCGCCGCGAGCGGGTGCGAGAGCGCGAGCGCGCACGGACAGGCGACGACGAGCACCGCCACCGCGTTCGCGACCGCCGCGTCGAGCCCCGCGCCCACCCACCAGCCGACGAAGACGGCGACGGCGACGGCGAGCGTCGCGGCCGTGAACCATGGCGCGATCCGGTCCAGCGACGTCGGGCGCACGCCCTGGTCCGCGGCGGCCTCGAGCCGCGCCGCCATCCGCCGGAGCACGGTGTCCGCACCCGCCGCCTCGATGCGCACGGAGATGGCGCCGTCGACGAGCACGGTGCCGGCGTGCACGCGGTCGCCGGGCGCGACGGCGACCGGCTCCGCCTCCCCCGTGAGCAGCGCCGTCCGCACCTGCCCCGCGCCCTCGACGACGACGCCGTCGGCCGGCAGCTCGTCGCCCGCGCCGACGTCGACCACGTCCCCGCGGCGCAGCGCGGAGACGGGGACGCGCTCGATGCCGTCCGCCGTGACGCGCCGGGCGGCCCGCGGCGCGCTGGCGACGAGCGCGACCGCGGCCGCCGCGGCGCGGCGCCGGCCGTGCGCCTCCAGCACGCGCCCGGCGAGCAGCGCCGCCACGAGCATGGTCAG
>JADGGV010000405.1 GCA_019689775.1 Gemmatimonadota bacterium | reverse complement strand
CCACGAACCCCACCGCCGAGGAGGTGACCCCGTGAAGAAGCTCCTGCTACTCGCGCTCGCGATCGGCGTCGGCCTCTCGCTACGGCGCGAGCTTCCGCAGATCAAGCGCTACGTCAAGATCGCCCGCATGTAGCCGGAGGCGGAGCCATGCACGTGAAGCGGATCCGCGTCGTGCAGGACGCGCTGGACGCGAACGCCACGATCGCGCGCGCGAACCGCGCCGACTTCGACCGCGCCGGTGTGGCGGTCGTCAACTTCATGAGCGCGCCGGGCTCGGGGAAGACGGCGCTGCTGGAGCGCGCGCTCGAGCGCCTGGAGCGGCGCGCCGACGCGCCGCGCGTCGGCGTGCTCGAGGGAGACGTGCAGGGCCGCCTCGACGCCGACCGCCTGGCACGCTTCCACGACGTGCCGGTCGCGCAGATCGACACCGACCCCGGCTTCGGCGCCGAGTGCCACCTCGACGCGAACATGGTGCGCTCGGCGCTCCCGCTCCTGCCGCTCGACGACCTCGACCTGCTCGTCATCGAGAACGTCGGCAACCTGGTCTGCCCGGCGGAGTTCCGCGTGGGCGAGGACGCGCGGGTCATGGCCTGCTCGGTGACGGAGGGGGAGGACAAGCCGCTCAAGTACCCGCTGATGTTCCGCACCTGCGACCTCGTGCTCGTCAACAAGATCGACCTGCTCCCGCACCTGGAGTACGATCTCCCCCGCTTCCTCGAGAACCTCCAGGCCGTGCACCCGGGCGTGCCGTGGCTCGCGGTGAGCGCGCGCACCGGCGAGGGGATCGACGCATGGTGCGACTGGCTGGTGGCGATCGCGCGCCGGCGGGCGCCGGCAGCCGTGGCGCCGGCTTCGGCGCCCGCGGCGCCATGAGCGGCATGGACGTCCGCGGGGCGAGCGCGGCGGGCCCGGTCACGGCCGCGCCGGACGCGCCCGACGGCGGCGGGGTCACCGGCGCAGGCGCGGCGGCGGCCGAGGCGCGCGGTGCGCCCGCCATCGCCGACACCGCGGGGCTCGGCGAGCACCTCGCCCGGCGCACCGCCGCGAACGCGGAGTTCTTCGGGCGCGAGGCGGAGCGCCTCGCGCGGCTGTGCCACCGGATGGCGGAGCGCTTCGCGCGCGGCGGCCGGCTGGTCGCGCTCGGCGCGTCGCCGCAGGCGCGCTCGGACGCGCGGCACATCGCGGTCGAGTTCGTCCACCCCGTGATCGTGGGGAAGCGCGCGCTGCCGGCGCTCGGCCTCGCGCCGGAGGGCGGACCGCTCGCGCGGCAGGTCGAGACGCTCGTCGGCGCGGACGACATCGTGGTCGCGTTCGGCGCGGACGAGGCGGGCCCGGCCGCGGACGCGGTGGCCGCGGCGCTGGCCGCCGCCCGCGCGCGCGGCGCGCTCACCGTCGCGTTCGCCGACGGCGTCGCCGAGTGGCCCTTCGAGCCGCCGAGCGCCGACCCGTTCGTCCGGCAGGAGCTGGTCGAGACGCTCTACCACGTCGTCTGGGAGCTGGTCCACGTCTTCTTCGAGCACCGCGGGCTGCTCGAGGGCCGTGCCGCGGCGCCCGTCCACGACGTCGGCGCGTCCGGCTTCCTCTACCCGTTTCTGCGGCAGGCGGAGCGCGATCTCGACGGCGTGCTCGCCGACGTGCGCGCCTCGGTGCTGGCCAAGGCCGCCGACGTCGCCGAGCTGAGGGCGCGCACCATCGCCGAGGGTGGGGCGCGGATCGCGGCCGCGGCGGCCGCGCTGCGCGACAGCCTCGACGCCGGCGGCGCGCTCCTCGCCTTCGGCAACGGCGGCTCCGCGACCGACGCGATGGACGTCGTCGCCGACCTGCGCGCGGCGCCGCAGGGGTGGCCCGCCCGGCGCGCGCTCGACCTGACCGAGGACTCGTCGATCCTGACCGCGATCGCGAACGACGTGGGCGTCGACGCCATCTTCGCCCGCCAGATCATCGCCTACGGCAAGCCCGGCGACGTCGCGCTCGCGCTGTCGACCAGCGGCGGCTCGCGCAACATCATCCGGGCGCTCGAGGAGGCGCGCCGGCGCGGGCTCCGGACGATCGCGCTCGTCGGCTACGACGGCGGCCGCATCCTGGCCGAGCGCCTCGCCGACGACGTCGTCGTCGCGCCGTCGCAGCACATCCCGCGCATCCAGGAGGCCCAGGCGACGGCGTACCACCTGATCCGCGAGCTGGTGGAGCGGTAGGTCCGCGGCCGCCGGCTCCCGCCTCCCTCCGGTTCCGCGGCGGTGTCGCCCGACGCAACCGCCCGACTGCGGTGGTGTACACGGCTCCGTCGGCTCGGCTGGAGCGCGGCGCCGGCTCACGCCGGCCGCCCCGTCGGCGTCTACCTGCTCGGAAGCGAGGCAACCGACCGTGGATCCCGCAAGCGACGAGGGGATGCCGACGCACCGTGGCACGAGGTCGCCGCCGACCGGGCCGGAGCGGGCGCGGGAGGGGACGGGCGAGCCGGGCGCCTCGGCGGAGCGGGGTGCAACGCGCGCGGCCAGCGCCGGCGACGGCCGCGTCCTCGCGCGACCCGCGCTCGCGGCGGGGACGGAGCCGGAAGGGGCCGAGCCCGCGCCCGTCTCCTGGCGCGCCACGCAGCTCTCCACCGGCTTCGTCATCTTCGCGCTGCTCGCGCTCCTCGCCGTGCCGGTCTTCGTGCAGCACCGGATCGTCAGCGTGCGCGAGCGGACCATCGAGGTGGCCGCCGGCGCGCGCGACCTGACCGACGACGTCGAGCGCGCGCTCGCGGTCGAGGTCGCCGCGGTGCGGGCGTACGCGCTGACCGGCGACGAGTCCTACCGCCGCACGTTCCAGCAGGCCCGCGCAGTCGACCGGCGCGCGCTCGCCACGCTCCGTCCGATCACGCGCCTCCTGGGCCCGGAGGTCGCCGCGAGCGCCGACTCGCTGGAGGCGCTGCTGCACGAATGGGAGGCGGTCCCCCTCTCGGTGCTGATCACGCCGGGCGCGACCCCGGTCCCGACCGAACGTCTTCTCAAGCAGGAGCGGCTGTTCGAGCGGATCGTGACGGCGACGGAGGCGCTCGACAACTCGCTGCGCGCGGTCACGGAGAAGGGGCGGCTCGAGGCGCAGCGCGCGCAGAGCCTGGGGGCCATCCTCACCGCCGTGCTGGCCTTCCTCGCGCTCGTCGCCGTGCTGATCCTGGCGCGCCTCGCCGGCCAGCTCCGCACCCTCGCGAACCGCGAGGCGCTGCTGCGCCACCAGCTCCAGGCGTCGTTCCGCAGCCGCGAGCGGCTCATCCGCGGCTTCAGCCACGACCTCAAGAACCCGCTCGGCGCCGTCGACGGCTACGCGCAGCTCCTCGAGGGCGGCCTGCTCGACGACCCCACGAAGCTGCGGGAGAGCGCCTCGCGGATCCGCGCATCGATCGACGCGGCGCTTCGACTGATCGACGACATCCTCGACATCGCCCGCGCGGACGCCGGCGAGCTGCGCCTGGCGCGGGCGCCGGTGCCGGTCAACCGCATCGCCCGCGACCTCGTCACGGAGTTCGGCGCGCAGGCCGCGAGCGCCGGTCTCACGCTCGACGCCGACCTGCCCGATGACCTGCCGGAGGCCGAGGCCGACGCCGCACGCGTGCATCAGATCCTCGCGAACCTCCTCTCGAACGCCATCAAGTACACGCCGGCGCCTGGCCGCGTCGGCATGCGGGCCTACGCCGTCGCCGGCGACGGGCCGCGCCCGGGGCAAGCCGGCTGGGTCGTCGTCGACGTCTGGGACTCCGGCCCGGGGATCCCGCCCGAGGACCAGGAGCGGATCTTCCAGGAGTTCACGCGCCTCGCCCCCGACAGCCAGACCGGCGCCGGCATCGGCCTCGCCATCAGCCTCCGCCTCGCCCACGCGCTCGGCGGCGAGCTGACCGTGCGCAGCGCCCCCGGCGAGGGCTCCGTCTTCAGCCTCTGGCTCCCGATGGCCATGGGCAACTGACCGGCCGCGCCCCGCAACGCCGAGCGGCCGCCGGCGCTCCGCCCGGCGGCCGCGGCGCCTCCACCCCCGGCCGGCGGCCCGCCTACCAGATCTTCACCCGATCCTCCGGCGGCCGGTACATCTTGTCGCCCGGCTTCACGTCGAACCCCATGTAAAACGCCG
>JADGGV010000404.1 GCA_019689775.1 Gemmatimonadota bacterium | reverse complement strand
GCGATGGATCTCGCGGGGCCGGCTCGAGGGGGCGCCGGAGCCTCAGGCGCCGCGGTTGAGGATGAGGCTCGACGTGTCGTAGCGACCGGCCGGGACCGGGATGCCGCCGTCCGGGAAGACGAGGGCGCCCTCGTGGAGGCTGGCGCCGCGGAGCGCGATCGCCAGCACCGTCCCGAGGTCGGCGGTGGTGTGGAACGTGAGACGGTTCCGCACCTCCTCCGGGAGGTCCTCCAGGTCGGCCTCGTTGTCGGCCGGCAGGATGATCTCCTTGATCCCGGCGCGGTAGGCACCGAGGACCTTCTCCTTCACGCCACCGATCGGGAGCACCCGCCCGGTGAGCGTGATCTCCCCCGTCATGGCGACGTCGTTGCGGACCGGGCGCCCGGAGAGCGCGCTGACCAGGGCCGTCGCCATGGTGACGCCGGCGGAGGGGCCGTCCTTGGGGATGGCGCCCGCCGGGCAGTGGACGTGGATCTCGAGGTCCTTGAGGGCCTCCTCGGAGATCCCGAGCCGGTCGTGGTGCGTGCGCGCGTACGTGAGCGCGGCGCGCGCGGACTCCTTCATCACATCGCCGAGCTGACCCGTGAGGATCAGGTTGTCGCGGCCCTTGAACGCGCTCACCTCGACGAACATGATGTCGCCGCCCATCGGCGTGTAGTACATCCCGGTGGCCACGCCGACCGCGTCGGCGGGCGCGGCACGCTCCGGGTGGACGCGCGGGCGGCCGAGGAGCGGCTGCACGTCGCCGGCGTCGACGGTCACCGTCACGCTCTCGCCGGTGGCCACCTTTCGGGCGGCCTTGCGGGCCAGCTTGCCCAGCTCGCGCTCGAGCTGCCGCACCCCGGCTTCGCGCGTGTACTCGGTGACCACGCGCTGGATCGCGCCATCCGTCACGGTGAGCTGCTCCGGGCGCAGCCCGTTGTCCTCGCGCTGCCGCGGCAGCAGGTAGCGCTTCGCGATCTCGAGCTTCTCCTGCTCGGTGTAACCCGAGAAATCGACGCGCTCCATGCGGTCGAGGAGCGGCGCCGGGATCTGCTCCAGGAAGTTCGCCGTCGCGATGAACAGCACCTCCGAGAGATCGAACGGGATCCCGAGGTAGTGGTCCACGAACGCGTGGTTCTGCGCCGGATCGAGCACCTCCAGCAGCGCCGCCGACGGGTCGCCCTGGAGCGACACGCCCAGCTTGTCCACCTCGTCGAGCAGGAACACCGGGTTCTTCGTCCCCGCCTGCCGCAGCCCCTGGATGATCCGCCCCGGCATCGCGCCGACGTACGTGCGCCGGTGCCCGCGGATGTCGGCCTCGTCGCGTGCCCCGCCCAGCGCGATGCGCACGTACTTCCGGCCGAGCGCCCGCGCGATCGACTTCGCGATCGACGTCTTGCCCACCCCGGGCGGCCCGACGAAGAGCAGGATCGGGCCGCGCCCGACCGCTCGCGCCTTCGCCTCCGTCGCCGACGTCGGCGCCTCACCGGCCTCGGCCGCCGCCTCGACGGCCGCGGAGCCGTCCTCCGTCGGCTCCGACGCCACCTCGGCGTCCGCCGCCTCGGCCGCCTCCGCCGCCCGCTCCATCTGTAGCTTGCGCACGGCGAGGAACTCGAGCACCCGGTCCTTGACGTCCTCCAGACCGTAGTGGTCCTCGTTCAGGATCTGCTCGGCCTGCGCCAGGTCGATCTCGTCGTGCGTCCGCTCCGCCCACGGCAGCTCCAGCACCGTGTCCAGATACGTCCGGATCACCTGGTACTCCGCCGACTGCGGGTGCGTCCGCTCCAGCCGCGCCACCTCGCGATCGACCTCCTTGCGCGCCTCCTCCGGGAGCGGCAGCGCCGCGACGCGCGCCTTCAGCTCCTCGATCTCGGCGCCCTCCTCCTCCTCGCCCAGCTCCTTCTGGATCGCCTTCATCTGCTCGCGCAGCAGGATCTCGCGCTGCTTCTCCCCGAGCTCCTCCTGCACCTTCTGCTGGATCTGCTCCTGCGCCTCCAGCCGCAGCAGGTCCCGCTCGACCGCAACCAGCACGCGCCGCATCCGGTCCTCGACCGACAGCGTCTCCAGCAGCGCCTGCTTGTCCGCCGCCGGCACCTCCAGGTAGAAGGCGACCAGGTCCGCGAACGCGCCCGGCGACTCGACGCCCTGCACCAACTGGCTCAGCGCCTCCGCCGGAATCCCGCGCCGCGTGCCCAACTCCGCCGCGCGCTCCCGCAGCTCGCGATCGAGCGCGACGAACGCCGCATCCTTCGGATCCAGCGCCTCCTGCTCCTCGATCAGCCGCACCACCGCCTCCAGCATCCCTTCCCCGGAACGCTGATACGACAGCGCCAGCGCGCGACGCTCGCCCTGGATCAGCAGTTGCACGCCGCCACGGACCCGCTGCGCCTGCACGATCCGCACGATCGTACCGACCTGGTACATCACCTCCGGCGTCGCGTCATCCAGGTTCTCGCGCTGGCAGACGGCGAACATCTCGCGGTTGCCGTCCAGCGCCCGCTGGACCGCTTCCACCGTGCCCGGCCGCCCGGCGCTGATCGGCACCGCGACGCCCGGAAAAACCACCGTCTCCCGCAGCGGGAGAACGGGGAGCGTCAGTCGCTCAGCCATTCCTCTCACCTCGCTTCAAAGCGGCGTTCCCGGCAGGAACGCCGAGGACTCGCCGGAGAGAAAGCATCAACCCTGCCAGCCCGGATCGGGCGACGGATATCCGCTTCAATACGGGATTTACCCTCGATTCAACGTGCGTTGGAATATAACGGAAGCCGGGTCGAAATGGCAGGGGGCGGGGCCCGGCTGCCCGATCGGCAGCACGGGGGACGGCGGCGGGCGCACCGGGCGCGCCGGAGCCGTTTCGCTCACGCGGCCGCTCCCGGTCCCGCGCCGACCTGCTCTCCCGCTCCGCGTGCCCCCGGCGGCCCGATCCGGTCACTTCCTCCGGGTCCAGACGAGGATGGCGCCGCAGTCGGCGGTGTCGATGTTGAACTGCGTGGGGAGCTCGGAGGCGCCGCGGTAGATCTCCAGCCCCTCGATGTCGGCGGGGTCGAGGACGTCGTCGATCGGGACGTCCGGGCTGCGGAACATGCTGCGGCCGCCGCCGACGGTGGTGACGACGCCGTCGAGGACGATGAGCGGCTGACAGCGCCCGAGGGAGCGGGAGACGCGGGCGCGGGAGCGGCCGCCGGGGCCGGCGGGGTCGACGCGGATGCCGGCCACGGAGCGGAGCACGTCGGAGAAGCGGTGCGTGTTCCGGCGGGCGATCTCGGCGCGGGTCAGGAACGTGCCGATCCCGAGCTTCCGGCGCTCGTAGAAGCCGGCGTTGGTGAGGTAGGGGCTGGGGGGGTAGCTGCGGGCCGTGACGGTGAGCGGAGCGAGGGCGACGGCATCCGGGGCGAGCCGTAGGGTGACCTCGACCAGCTCGCCGGGGTGGATGGAGAACGTGTCCGTGGTGGCCGTGCGGTAGCCGATGCGTTCAGCCTTGAGGCGGTAGGCGCCCGGCGCGTCGGTTTCGATGACGAAGGCGCCGGTGGTGTCGGTGGACACGTGGGCGTCTACCCTCCCGTTCCCGAGGAGGAGGGAGACGGTGGCGGCGACGATCGGCTGGCCGGAGGCGTCCTCGAGCAGCACGCCGCGCACCGTCTGGGCGGCGAGCGGTTGCGCCGCGGCGAGGAGCAGGGCGCCGATCGTGGGGAAGGTGCGGCGGGGCATGGGGGCCTCCGCTGAGGTGGCGAGCGCTGCGTCAATTCTTTAGAGGTGAGGCGTCGGGCGGCAAGGGTGGTGCGGCGAGGGGGCGGGTTTCGCTTGCCCGCGATGGCGGCGCGGCGGTACATTGAAGCATCTTCACCCCCGACCCAGGAGGCCCGATGGACGATAGTGTCGCCAGGGATGCCAAGCGGCTTCTCCTGCGCTACGGCGCGCCCATCGCCGTGGTGGACCGCCTGTCCGACGACGAGCGGATCAGCTTCGCGCGGACGATCCTGCGGGCGACGCCCGGAGATCGGCCGGGGAAGCTGAAGGAGATGCTGCGGGAGGGGCGAGCGGCGCAATAGCGTGCCGCGCCGGATGGACGTGAACCGCGGGGCCCCCCCCGCAGGGGCCGGCCCCCGTTGGGTGGGGGGGGGGCCGGAGGCGTGCCGCACGGGCCGTTTG
>JADGGV010000403.1 GCA_019689775.1 Gemmatimonadota bacterium | reverse complement strand
ATGTGTATAAGCCCCCGGGCGGGGGGGGTGGAACGGGATCTCGAGGAAGAAGCGGGCGAGCGCCCAGGCGCCGGCGAGGGCGAGGAGCGAGCCGGCGAGGCCGGCGAGGAGGCCGAGCGCGGCGTACTCGGTCAGGAGGATGCGCGTGATCTGGGTGCGCGTGGCGCCGATCGTCTTGAGTAGAGCGCTCTCGCGGGTGCGCTGGTGGCGCGAGGTGGAGATGGCGCCGACGAGGACGAGGACGCCGGCGGCGACGGAGAAGAGGGCGAGGAAGCGGACGGCGAGGGAGACCTTGCCGATGATGCGGTCGAGCGTCTCCTGGAGGAGCGAGAGGTCGAGGGCGGAGATGTTGGGGAAGCGGTGGGCGAGCTCGGCCTGGAGTCGCGCGCGGCGGTCGCGGTCGGGGATGTCGGAGAGGGCGACGAGGGTCTGTGGCGCGTCGTCGATGGAGCCGGGCTCGAAGACGACGAAGAAGTTCGGCTCGAAGCGCGCCCACTGGACGCGGCGGATGCTGGCGATGACGGTGGGCACGGGGACGCCGTGGAAGTCCCAGGTGATGGTGTCGCCGAGGCCGACGCGGAGCTGCTGGGCGAGGCCCTCCTCGACCGAGATCCGGGCGAGGCCGGAGGCCGGGTGCCCGACAGCACCGGCGTTCCACCACTCCCCCGCGACGAGCGTCTCCGTCGAGGTGAGCGTGTCGCGGTACGTGTTGCGGTACTCGCGGCGGAGCGCCCACCCCTCGGGCCGGGCGCGGCCGGTGTCGGCGAGGAGCTGCCTGGCGGTGCGGCCGTTGATCGCCAGAAGGCGCGCGGGGACGATCGGGGTGATGCGGGAGAGCGGCGCGGCGTGCTGGCGGAAGAGCGCCTGGACGCCGGGCATCTGGTCGGGCTGCACGTCGAAGAGGAGCAGGTTCGCGTGTGCGACCTCGCCGCCGAACGCGAGGCGGTCGAGGATGGCGCCGTGGATGAGGTAGAGCGACCCGATGAGGAAGATGCCGAACCCGAGCGCGAGGGTGACCGCGGTGGTCTGGTTGTGCGGGCGGTAGAGGTTGGAGATGCCCTGGCGCACGACGTAGCGGGCGCGGCCGGGAAGGAAGCGGCGCGTGCCGCGGACGAGCGCGAGGGCGACGAGCGCGAGGAGGCCGATGGTGAGGGCGAGGCCGAGGGCGAAGCCGAGCCCGGCGCGCGGGGAGGGCGCCTGCCAGACGCTGAGGGCGACGATGCTTGCGGCGAGCGCGAGCAAGGCGAGGGCCCGGAGCGGGTCGCGGCGGTGCGGCGGCTCGTAGTCGCGGCGGAGCGCCTGGAGCGGCGCGACGTCGCGGATGGCGAGGAGCGGGATGAGCGCGAAGACGACGGCGACCCAGACGCCGGTGGCGAGGCCGGCGAGGATCGCGGCGGGATCGACGGCGAAGGGGACGTCGACGGGGAGGAACGGCCGGAGCACGGTCGGCAGGGCTGCCTGGACGGCGAGGCCGAGGAGCGCGCCGGCGGCGGCGCCGAGGAGCCCGAGCAGCGCGGCCTGGAGGAGGTAGGCGCCGAAGACGGTGCGCTGCGGGGCGCCGAGGCAGCGGAGCACGGCGACGGTGTCGAGCCGCTCCTTGACGAAGACGTGGATGGCGCTGGCGACGCCGACGCCGCCGAGGAGGAGCGCGGCGAGGCCGGCGAGCGCGAGGAACTTGGAGAGCGCGTCGAGGGCGCGCGTCATGCCGCGGGCCTGCTCCGCGGCGGTGTCGATGTCGATGCGGTTCTCGCGGAAGAGCGGGCCGTGCGCGTCGAGGAAGCGGCGTCTCGCGCCGTCGTCGGGGAGGCGGACGTAGACCTCGTACTGCGCGAGGCTGCCGAAGCCGAGGAGGCCGGTCTCGCGGAGCGCGGCGTCGGGGATGTAGACGCGGGGCGCGAGCGCGGCGCGGAAGCTGACGTCGCCGGGTGCGTCCTCGATGGTGCCGGCGATCGGGATGCGGCGGCCGCCGATCTCGAGCGTGTCGCCGATGCGCGCGCCGAGCTGGGGGAGGAGCCCGGGGTCGACGACGGCGACGCGTTCGCGGCGGAGCCGACTCCAGGCGTCGGCGGGCGCGGAGCGGATGCGGGTGTAGAACGGGTAGCCGCCCTGGACGCCGCGGAGCTGGACCAGGCGGGTCGCGCCCGTGCGGGGCGCGAGCGCCATCGAGGTGGTGGACGTGACCGTGGCGACATCGGCGCCGGCGTCGCCGAGCGAATCGACGGCGACGAGGACGGCGGGGGCGAAGGGCGCGCCGCTCTGGAGGCGGAAGTCGGCGCCGAGGAGCTGACGCGCCTGCGCGTCGACGGACTCGAGGATGCTGGTGCGGAACGAGTTGATGGCGACGAGCGCGGCGACGCCGAGCGTGATGGAGCCCATGTAGAGGCCGATGCGCCGGCTGCTGGCGCGGAGCTCGCGGGCGGCGTGCCGGAGGGCGAAGGGCGGCCTCATGCGGGGTCTCCGTCGCGGCGGACGTCCTCGACGATGCGGCCGCCGGCGAGGCGCACGACGCGGCGCGCGCGGGCGGCGAGATCGCGGTCGTGGGTGACGAGGACGAGCGTGGTGCGCGCCTCGCGGTTCAGCTCGACGAGCAGGTCGACGATGCGCTGGCCGGTCTCGGCGTCGAGGTTGCCGGTCGGCTCGTCGGCGAACAGAATCCGGGGCCGGTTGGCGAACGCGCGGGCGATGGCGACGCGCTGCTGCTCGCCGCCGGAGAGCTGGGCGGGGTAGTGGTGCGCGCGGCCGGCGAGGCCGACGCGGTCGAGGAGCGCCTCGGCGCGGGCGCGGATCGCGGCGGCGTCCATCCCGCCGGCGAGCTCGAGCGGGACGCGCACGTTCTCGAGCGCGGTCAGCGTCGGGATGAGGTGGAACGTCTGGAAGACGAAGCCGACGTTCTCGGCGCGGAAGCGCGCGCGCTCGTCCTCGGTGAGCGCGCCGAGGTCGACGTCGCCGATGCGGACGGAGCCGGCGCTGGGGCGGTCGAGACCGGCGAGGAGGCCGAGGAGCGTGGTCTTGCCGCTGCCGGACGGCCCGACGATGGCGACGAAGGCCTCGGCCTCGATCTCCAGGTCGACGGCGTGCAGGACCTTCAGCGGCCGGCCGCCGCTGAGGTACGTCTGTTCGAGACCCTTGACGACGATGTCCATGCGACGAGCGCTCGTTCTCGGTGGCTGGGCCGTGGCGTTGGTACTCGCGTGCGGCGGCGATCGGTCCGGCGGCGCGCCGCCGTCCGCGACAAACCGGGAGGCGACGCCGTCCGGGGAAGCTACGCGCTCCGGGGGGGGCTCCGCACCGTCGCCCGCGGCCGAAGACGACCGGGCGGTGGTGCTGTTCCTCGGGAACTCGCTCACGGCGGGGCTCGGCGTCGGGGAGGATCTCGCGTTCCCGGCGCTGGTGCAGGCGAAGATCGACTCGGCCGGGCTGCCGTTCCGGGTGGTGAACGCGGGCGTGAGCGGCGAGACGTCGGCGGATGGGTTGCGGCGCATCGACTGGCTGCTGCGGCAGCCGGTGCGGGTCCTCGTGCTGGAGCTGGGGGCGAACGACGCGCTGCGGGGCCAGGACGTCGCCGCGATGAAGTCGAACCTGCGGCAGATCATCGAGCGGACCCGCGCGCGCTACCCGGACGTGGAGGTGGTGCTCGCCGGGATGGAGGCGCCGCCGAACCTCGGGCCGCGCTACACGGCGAGCTTCCATGACGCGTTTCGCGAGCTGGCGCGGGAGGAGCACGCGACGCTGATCCCGTTCCTGCTCGAGGGCGTGGCGGGGATCCCGCGCCTGAACCAGGCGGACCGCATCCACCCGACCGCGGAGGGGCACCGTATCGTGGCCGCGAACGTGTGGCGGGTGCTGGAGCCGGTGCTGCGGCGGGTCGCCGCGTCGGCGCGGACGCACGAAGGGGCCGGCGGAGACTGATCCGCCGGCCCCTTTGGCTCGATGGGACCTGGGCCCGGGCGGGCCGGGGCTACCTCACGCCCGGGCCATTACGCGCCGCGGCTACTGCGCTCCCCGGCGATCGCACGCCAGGGCCGCCACGCCCCGCGGCCGGGGCCGCGGGCTCCCCCGCTCCGCGGCTACCGCACCCCCGGACCGCGCCCCCGGCCGCGGCCGGCGCCGCCCCCCCCCGCGCCCCCGCCCGC